>DAITMC010000060.1:3785-16385 GCA_036835365.1 Saprospiraceae bacterium | reverse complement strand
AGTATCAATGCTAATCCGGAAAAAAGGGGGGCGTTGAAAGAGCTATTAATCACTAACTAAACCCATTGGAGTTTTATGGAAAGAGAAATAGCGAAACAACAATTAGAACAAATTATAGGCAAAGATTTAGTAACTTTAGCCTCTGAATTTGAAGTAACTGTATTTAGGGATGGTAAGCCAAATAAAGGCTGGGCAGGACATGTGATTGAACGATATTTGGGGCTGCCACTTAATTCATCACAATCACCGAATTTTGGTTCTTGGGAGTTAAAATCAATTTCCCTGAAAATGCTGAAAAACGGTAATCTTTCGATTAAGGAAACTATGGCGATTACTATGATCGATCCGTACAATGTAATAAAGACTCCTTTTGAAGAAAGCCATTTGCTTTTAAAATTGAAAAAAATCTTGATTGTATCTAGAATTTGGGTTGATAAAAGTGAACCTTCATCATTAGTTTATGGCATTCATAAATTCGATATAGGCAATAAAGAAATTTATCATCAAATCAAGGAAGATTATGAGCTTGTAAGAAACACTATTATCCACGAAGGCTTTGACAAATTATCGGGAAAAATGGGAACATTTATTCAGCCCAGAACTAAGGGGGCTGGTCATGGAAGCACTTCAAGAGCATTTTATGCTAGGACATCTTTTCTAAAAAATGTGATAAAATTGTAGTTTATTTTTTTAAAAAAATATTTATTGTTTTCTATTTGAAATCACTACCTTTATAGCGAAAACTAATTTAATTTGCTATGGTAATCGAAATTAAAAATCCTAATCATACTCCTCTTAAAATGAAGCCTTTGTTTGAATATTTACAGTCTATTAGCGACAAGTCTTTATGGAGGTATATGGGTATGCGTGTAGCGTTAGACCCAACGCTGGATTTTAAGGGAGATGATGCTTTGATTCGTTGGACGGATGTAGAGGAAGGATACAATGATAAACTTATTGTAAGTTCGTTGCCTGATTTCCAGCGTTTTTTTTCATTAGCGAATGATTAATCCCTACTTCAAATCTTCCGATAAGAATTTCTATCTTTTACACGGAGATACAATGGAGTTGTTGCCTATGTTTGACCACAAGTTCGACATGGTTTTCGCTGACCCACCCTATTTTTTATCTAACAACGGGCTTTCGATCCAAAACGGTCAAATTGTAAGCGTAAACAAAGGGAAGTGGGACAAATCCGAAGGCTTTGAATTTATTAATGACTTCAATCGCAAATGGCTTTCATTAGTTCGCGACAAGTTGAAAGATGATGCAACCATTTGGATAAGTGGAACGATGCACAATATTTTTTCAGTAGGACAAATTTTAACTGAATTAGGCTTTAAGATTCTAAACATTATCACTTGGGAAAAGACTAATCCACCACCAAATTTTTCTTGCAGATATTTTACATATTCGACAGAGCAAATAATTTGGGCAAGAAAAAGCGAAAAAGTTCCTCATTATTTTAATTACGAATTAATGAAGCAACTTAATGGCGACAAACAGATGAAAGACGTTTGGAAATTGCCAGCAATTGCACCTTGGGAAAAATCGTGTGGTAAACACCCAACACAAAAACCACTCTCGGTTTTGACAAGGCTTATTTTGGCTTCAACAAAGCCAAACGCTTGGATTTTAGACCCATTTACAGGTAGTTCAACAACAGGAATTGCAGCTAATTTGGCAAACAGACGATTTTTGGGAATTGACCAAGAAGAAGAATTTTTGACGATAAGTAAAAACAGAAAACTTGAAATTGAAAACCCAAGAACAGCAGCTACTTACAAACAAAAAATTGGTGGTTTCAACGATAGAAAAGAGCTCGAATTATTTTTAGTTGAGGAACCAAAAGAAGAATATGAAACAGAACTAAACTTGGCGAAAAAAAAGGGCGATCGGCTAACAACGGGTGGCCTTTGCACAACCCCCAAAATCGCACGAAATAGTCAAAACGAGCAAAAAATGGCTGGATTGAAGCCGATTGAAGTGAGGTTTATTTTTTGAGCACCTTCGCAAGGCTGAGAACTGTTGGAGGAGCGAATAGCATCCGCCACGATGTCTGATGCACTAAAGCACTGCTTCTTTGCTTTTCAGCTTAAATACTTTAACTGTTCCATATTGCCCTACTAGGTGGTCAAAATAAAGCATCGTTTCCGGATTTTCATCTACTGCTCTGTTGTCGGAATAGAGGTAAGTGGCATCAAAGCGAAGAATCATATCTTTTACCCATGCTGATGGAATATTATTGGCAAAAATGAAGCCTCGCTTATCTACTTGATAGGACAGGATGTAATTAGAATGGTCATTGAGCATAATGCAAAGGGCTTCGCGTGGCGCAGCTTTTCTCAATGCTTCTCGATGAATAAAAAAGTCATGATTAAAACCTGACATTTCGATAGACCAGTAATGTTGAACGGACTGAATGGCAAAAAGAGGCATTGATAAAACAATGATGATAACAGCAATGTACCCTGTTTTTCCTCTTTTCAGTATTTGGTGAATGCCATAAGCTACTAATATATAAAGCAAAGGAAGAAAAGGCATTAAGTAATAATCATGCACTTTATTAATCATGTTGATTTCAAAAAAGAAGTAAGCTAAAGTAGCAATAGCTAAAGTCGCCCATGCCCAGAATAGCCATTTTTGCCAAAGGCGATGGATGAAAACAAACACCATACCAAGAACAAAAAAGACTAGACTTGCCCAGTTCAATAGTATTTTAGGGAAAGTATAGCCAGCATGATAACTCAAAATAGCAACTATTTCCTGCCAAGTAATCGGATTATCCATGATGCCCTTTAGTACCCCATTGCTGCCCCAAGTTGGAATAGCGATACTATACCAAATAGCGGGTGGCACTAAAGCCAGAGAAAAGGCAACTATCACAGGTCGTGTTTGCTTAAAATTTTGCTTTAACAAGTGGGTAATTACATAAAAAGCAACGACTACACCAAAAACAATAAAAGGTAATTTAGATAAAATAGCCACAGCAATAGACAACGCCGAAAGTAGTAAATCCTTTGTTTTATGGCTTTTTAGGTAGCTAAAAAAATAGGTTAAAAACCAAACCGTCGCTAACAGTGCAAAGTTATCTGGAAGAGGATTGATGGAGTAGTAATAAAAAAGTGGCGAAAAAGCAAACGCCCAAGTGGTAGCAAAAGCACTCCACTTATGTTGGAACAAAACGTAGCATAACTGGAAAACACCTAGCAAAGTGAGCAAACTAAACAAGAATAGTGTAATCCGAGTAACTTGAATGGATGCCCCAAAAAGTTTATGATTAGCGGCTATTAGCCATTGCATTAGTGGAAATTCGTAGCGCAAAATAGTGTTCCCTTCCTTGAGATTGAGCATATTATGACGCGGATGGAGCACATTGAAATCGGAGCGGTAGAAATTGACAATGTGAAGTTGCGTTTGTGATTGCCGCCATACGTGTATGCCTGATAAATCTTGTGAAAAAATAGACGCACGGCAGACAATACTCACTACTATCAATAAAACACTCAATAATAAGAGCCAAAAGTAAGGTTTACGTATATTATTCATAAGTTGTATTTTTGAACAAATATCCTTTTTTTTACTGTCCAAAACTCTATTTCCCAATTTTTGAAGTTACAATAATGAGCAAACAACCCTATATTTCACTGACTATCATTTGGTTGGTTAGTATTATTTGGATTAATCCTTTTGTTGAGTTTCCATTAAACGACGACTGGGTTTATGCTTATCCTGTTTACTTCTTGCGCACTGGCAAGCCTTTCCATTTTATTGATATTCAATCCATGACTTTACTTTCTCAGGTTATCTGGGGATGGTTATTTACTTTACCTCTCGGGTTTTCGTTTGTAGCTCTACGTCTATCCACTTTGGTCGCTGCTTGGTTAGGTATTCTAACGACCTATAAAATAGTATATTCTACCTTTTCTAATCCTACTCTTGCTTTTTGGTCAGCTTTGACTTTGGCAGTAAATCCGCTTTACTTTTCATTGGCATTCACTTTTATGACCGATGTGCCTTTCACCACATGGAGTTTACTCGCTTTTTTATTTTTCTTTCAATTCTTTCGACAAGAAAAATGGTATTTTCTATTGCTTGCGACGCTGTGCTCTGTAATTGCGGTCTTAAACAGGCAATCGGGTTTATTTATGCCATTAGCTTTTAGTATCATCTACGGATGGCTACATTTAACGCTTCGCCCAACATCGCTTTCTGATTGGTCAAAGCACTTTGGTTTTGCTGTCCTACCGCTTCTTTTGACGTTAGGGAGTTTAGCTGCCTTTAATTATTGGATAGATGCTGTTCAGATTCGCCCTAACTTTCTGAGAGGAATGGAAAACGCTCGTTGGGAAATGCTACGCACGCACACGCATATCCGAGGCGGGGGAGCGATACTTTATCTTGGTCTTTTTTTGCTACCTTTTTCTGCCATTCATTTGATGCCCCAATGGCAAAGCATCGTTGGCATCAAAAAATGGATTACTATTGGATTAACCTTATTTTTTGCGCTATTCTTTTTTAAAGACAATTATGCCAGTTTCCCAATCGGGAATATTATCTACAACCTAGGCATTGGACCACTAACCACTTTTGATGCCCTTTTGCTCAACCTCAATAACTACAATAACGTAGTGAATAACAACTGGATATGGGCAATCAGATTACTGATGTTATTGGGAGGGACTTTACTGCTGTTTCATTTTTTTAGTAATCTGCTTACGTTTAACAACTGGAAAAATAGCTCGAAAGCAAAAAAAATACAACTATATGCACTATGTGCAATTGCTGTTTATCTTCCGCTGCTCGTTATTTCTGAAACTTACTTTGACCGCTATTTTGTTTCTATTTTAATCCCTGCCATCGTAGGAAGTTTACCAACTGAACCTTTCCGTTTTAACCATTGGCATAAAATAGGACTGGCTATATTCACTGTTTTAATTGCTTTATTTAGCTTGCTCGGTACACGCGACTACATTGAGTGGAACAAACTGCGTTGGCAAGCCACACAAACCTTAGAAGCCAATGGTATTGACCAAAAAAGTATAGATGGGGGCTATGAATACAATGGGTGGCACTTCGGAGACATCAGTATTGAAAAAGGAGAGTGGTTCTGGACTTGGGGAAATGAATATCTCATTACTTTGGGCAGTGTGGATGGCTACAAAGTCCTCAACACTTACACCTATCAACGATATTTACCTTACAAAAAAGAGAAAATATTTGTATTGAAAAAGGACTAAACTATGGGGAACAGCAAAGTAAAGACTACAAAAAGCGCAGCCATTGCCTTTTGTTGAATATAGCAAGCACTTTTCCGCGCAAAGTCTGGTTAAGGAATGGGCTATTTTTTGATTTTGATTGTATGTTTTCTCCCCTATACACCCAAGTGGCTTGAGGATCAAAAAGGGTAAGATTAGCAGGACTGCCCACACTTATTTTTGGAATATCCAACCCTAAACGCTTTCGAGGATGATAGGCCCACCACTGCACCAATTGTTCTTGTGCAATGTCAGTTACACCTCCTAAGTACATGTTGCTCAGGGCGTAAGCTGTTTCAAGACCAATAGCCCCAAAGCTAGCATAAGGAAATTCTACTGCTTTTGCTTCGACTTCCAACGGCGTGTGATGCGTCGTAATAAAATCAATCACTCCTTCTTTTAGTCCATGCTTTAATGCTTCTACATCGCTAAGTTCACGCAGGGGCGGTAGCACTTTGTAGTTTGTATCAAAATCTAATAAAGATTCATCAGTAAGTACCAGATTCATAATTGCCACTGAAGCACTTACGTTTAGTCCTTTCGCTTTAGCTGCTCTAATAAGGTCAACGGATTTTGCTGTTGAGATATTCTGAAAATGAAGTTTGGAATTAGTATATTCCAGCAACGTCAAATCCCTCATTATTGCCATTTCTTCGGCTATACGTGGGATACCCGAAAGCCCAAGTTGTGTACTGATACGTCCTTCATGTATTTGCCCATTTGGGGCAAGGTTGGTTTGATTTGGGTAATTGATGATAAGTCCATTAAAGGCATTGACATATTGCAAGGCTTTGGTCATCAGCAAATTGTGCATCATACTATGCTTGCCATCAGAAAAAGCTACTGCACCAGCGTCGTGCATGTCGTAGAGTTCTGCCATTTCTTCACCAGCACAATTTTTAGAGATTGCCCCTACCGGAAAAATATCTAATACACGGTGCTCGGCGAAACGCTTGAGGTAGTTTACTTCGGTTCTAGAGTGAATGGCTGGTTGGGTATTAGGGAAATTGGCAATCGCTGTAAATCCTCCAGCCATAGCAGCGTTGCTTACAGATTGTAAGTCTTCACGATGCTCTAAGCCAGGTTCGCCGACTTGCGTCCCCACGTCAAGCCAACCGATAGAAAGATAACAGTTGTGTGCTTTTATAATGTGCGCATCAGGTGCGTTTATTAAATGGTCAATGGCTTTTATGATTCCATTTTGGAGGAGTATATCGTACTGTTTGAGGTGATAAACAGTATTAGGTGCTATAATAGTGGGCTGTTGTAGGAGAATATTCATCACAGCGAAATGAATTTGCAGCAATTTAAAGTAATACATTGGATTGCCAAAAGTGTTGTCTTTTGACAATCCGTCAAAAATGGATTATTGAGCATTAAGATTAATTAGCATTGCCTGCTTCTTAGAAGTCAAGTAGCTCGACATCAAAAATTAATGTTTCATTAGGACCAATTGAATTACCTGCGCCTCCTCGTCCATAGGCAAGATTGCTAGGAATGAATAACTGCCATTTAGCTCCTTTTTTCATCATTTGCAAGGCTTCTGTCCAACCAGGAATTACACCACCTACCTGGAAAGTAACTGGCTTGCCACGTTGCATAGAACTATCAAAAACAGTACCGTCAATTAATCTACCTTCGTAATGAACAGTTACCTCATTTTCTAAACTTGGGCTGTTGCCGCTACCTTCTTCTAAAACTTTGTATTGTAAGCCACTTGCAGTTGTTAGTACCCCATCCTTATTAGCATTTTCTTCTAAGAATTTCTTGCCTTTATCTTCGTTATCCACTGCTACCTCTTCCATTCTCTTGTTCAGAAATGTTTGAGCAATCATGTTAAATTCCTCTGGTGTAAAAAGTGCCTTTTTTTCCAACTGGTCTTTCATGCCTTTGTAAGCAATCGCTAAATTAGGATTTTCTAACTTAAACTGCTCCGTCAAAATATCTACATTGTAAGCACCAAGACCATAGATAATGCTGTCTTCCAGCGTGCTCAATTTAACATTTGCGGTAGATGGCGTTCCTTGTTGACAAGCGTTGAACACCAAAACTGCCATTGCAATACCTAGTAATTGAATTAAATTTTTCATTTGTTGATGTAAATTAATAAATGATTTTGCTACTTGAATTAGCGTTTAGCAAAGCGAAGGTATAGATAATATTTATCTTCTTTAACAAGAATTAATCAAATAAAATCTTATGTTGTTCTACTTTTGTTAAAAGATATATAATTTGTTGCTTAACTACTAATACAATACACAATGAATGAAACTATAATTTCAGAACGACCTTGGCTGAAAAATTATCATATTAATGTAGCCAAGACCATCAACCCTGACCAGTACGGCTCTATTGTGGAGCTGATAGAAGAGTGTACTAAAAGGTACAAAGAACTGCCTGCGTTTAGCAATATGGGTAAGATGATGACTTACGAAGCGTTAGACCAACTTTCTGATGCTTTTGGTGCCTATTTACAGTCGAAAGGGTTGAAAGCTGGCGATAGAATTGCATTAATGATGCCTAATTTATTGCAGTACCCTGTGGCTTTGTTTGGTGCTATTAAGATAGGTTTGCAAATTGTAAACACCAATCCACTCTACACGCCCAGAGAAATGTTGCACCAATTCCATGATTCAGAAGTGAAAGCCATTCTTATTCTAGAGAATTTTGCAAGCAATTTGCAAAAAATATTGTCAGAAACCAAAATTGAACTTATTATGACAACGAGCATCGGCGAGATGCTATCACCACTAAAAGGTTGGATGACTAATTTTGTGGTGCGCAATGTAAAAAAAATGGTGCCTACTTATCAGCTACCGAACGAAATTAAGTTCTCTAGCGCAATCAATGCAGGCAAACGCTTAACCATTAAAAAGCATTATGGACAAGCAGATGACACCATGCTGATACAATACACAGGGGGTACAACAGGTATCGCCAAAGGGGCTATGCTCACTAATCGCAACCTGATTGCGAATATGCTTCAAGTAGGTGAAATGATGAAGCCATTTGTGAAGGAAAGAAAGGAAATTGTACTTTGTCCTTTGCCAATGTACCATATTTATGCGTTCACAGTAAACACACTTTCTCCAATGTACAATGGCTTTCATAGTGTACTGATTACCAATGCAAGAGATTTATCTACGGTAGTGGACGCTTTTAAAAAGTACAAAATTACGATGATGACTGGCGTGAATACGTTATACAATGCACTATTAAACAATGAGGATTTTATAAAACTAGATATCAGGCACTTAAAAATCGCTTCTGCGGGAGGGATGGCACTACAAGATGCCGTAGCCGACCGATGGGAGGCCATTACAGGCACGTTTATTAGTCAAGGTTATGGCTTAACAGAGACTTCGCCCGTTGCTTCCACCAATTCATATGATGAAACTTGTAGAAAGGGAACAATTGGTTATCCTATTCCCTCCACAGATATGCGCGTTGTAAACGAGCACGGTCATCCATTGGGGGTCAATGAAATAGGTGAAATACAAATCAAAGGACCTCAAGTGATGAAGGGGTATCTGAATCGTCCAGAGGAAACCGAGAAGGTACTTACTGCCGATGGCTGGTTCAGCACAGGCGATATCGGTGTGATGGATGAGGATGGCTTTTTCAAAATTGTAGATCGCAAGAAAGACATGATTTTAGTATCGGGCTTTAATGTTTTTCCTAATGAAGTAGAGGAAGTGTTAGCAGGACATCCAAAAATATTGGAAGCCGCAGTAGTTGGTATAGCGGACGAGAAATCGGGAGAAGTGGTGAAAGCGTTTATCGTAAAAAAAGATGCTTCGCTAACAAAGGAAGAAATTATTGCTCATTGTAAAGAAAATTTAACCGCGTATAAGATACCTAAAAGGATTGAATTTAGAGAAACGTTGCCAAAATCCAACGTTGGCAAGATACTTAGAAAAGAATTGAGAGACGCATAATAGTTATTGGAGTCATTTATCGGGATTAGTTGATTGAAAAAAACTAATCCCGATTTAACTTTTAAAGATTCGATTCTTTTATAAAATGCTTCAAATGGCTATATTCGCCAAATAAATAGCTAAAAAAACTAAAAATGAAAAACACAACTTTTACTACATCACTATACATTGCAATTTCACTCCACTTGCTAGGCATTGCCTGCACGCAAAAAGAGATGGATTCATCTACCCTCCCGCAGCAACCTAACATCCTCTTTATTATGTCTGATGACCATGCTTATCAAGCCATTAGCGCATATAGTGATCGGTTGATACAAACCCCACACATTGACCGTTTAGCGAAAGAGGGCATTTTGTTTTCTAACGCCTGCGTTACCAATTCAATATGTGCACCTTCCAGAGCCGTTATTTTGACTGGGAAACATAGCCACTTAAATGGAAAGATTGATAATGAATTTCCGTTCGACACTACCAATATCACTTTTCCACAATTGTTTCAACAAGCTGGTTATCAAACTGCTATGTTTGGAAAATTGCACTTTGGCAACAATCCAAAAGGAATAGATGATTTTATGATCTTGCCGGGGCAAGGAGAATATATCAATCCGAGGTTCATTACGCCAAAAGGCGATACCATTATTACAGGTCATGCTACGGACATTATCACTGACCTTACGTTGAATTGGTTGAAAAACAAACGAAAAGCCGAGCAACCTTTTATGCTAATGTATTTGCACAAAGCCCCACATCGTTCTTGGTGGCCCACGCCTGAAAAATTCAAAGAATTTTCACAAAAACAATTCCCAGAACCCGAAACTTTGTTTGACAATTACGAAAATAGAGGTACAGCCGCTAAAACAGCAGAAATGAACCTACTCCAACACATGATGTACAGCCATGATAGCAAAATACGTCCCGAAACATTAAAGCAAATGGAAAAAGTAATGCCAGAAATAGAAGAATTTAAGAATAGCTTCTACGGACCTTACGGGCGTGCCAACGAAGCGCAGCGTGCCATATATGAACCAGTACTGGACTCCATCAACAACTTTTTTAAAAATAATTGGAACAACATGAGTGAGGAGGAAAAGATGCGTTGGAAATATCAACGCTATATGCAAGACTATTTAGCCTGCATTTCCTCCGTGGACGATAACGTGGGGCGAGTACTAGATTATTTGGACGAAAGCGGATTGGCAGAAAACACCATTGTTATTTACACCTCCGATCAAGGATTTTATTTGGGCGAGCATGGATGGTTTGATAAGCGATTCATTTATGATGAATCGTTTAAAACACCTTTACTCATGCGCTGGAAAAATGTAATTACGCCCAATAGCCAAAACGACGAAATGGTACAAAACCTAGATTTTGCACCTACTTTGCTAGAAGTGGCTGGCATTCCTGTACCAAAAGATATGCAAGGCGAGAGCTTAATCCCTTTAATGAGAGGCGACACTAAATCATGGAATCGAAATTCGGTTTATTATCATTACTACGAATACCCTGCGGTACATATGGTGAAAAGGCACTATGGCATTGTAACGAAAGAATACAAATTGGTGCATTTTTATGACGATGTGGATGAATGGGAACTTTACGATCGCTTGAGCGACCCTCAAGAGATGAAAAATGTTTATGATGACCCCGCTTACACTAAAATTGTGAAAGACCTAAAAGCGAAACTGGTGGATTTGCGAGTTTATTACAAAGATTCTGATTCGTTGAGCCAAGCATATATAGATAGATGGCGCAATCGTTAAGGAATTGGTTCAGTATTTAAAAAAATCAGTGCTGACAATTCACTAAATTTGCTACTTAAAAAATTAATAAACTTTTGGATTTCCAGCAAATACAGCAACAACTTCAGCAAAAGCAATATGCGCCAATTTATTTTTTACATGGCGAAGAAAGCTATTTCATAGATCAAATAAGCGATTCTATTGAAGCCGGTGTTCTCGCTGAGGCAGAAAAATCGTTCAACCAAACCATTTTTTATGGTAAGGAAACCGATGCCAAAACCCTCATGGATACTTGTATGCGCTACCCAATGATGTCTTCGCATCAGGTGGTCATACTCAAAGAGGCACAAGAGATGAAGGGTTTAAAAGAGATACTACCTTATGTGCAAAAGCCTGTGTCTTCTACTATTTTGGTGCTTAATCATAAACACAAGAAATACAATCTTAACGATACCTTAGGCAAAGCCTTAAAAAAAGAAGCCGTTGTCTTTGAATCTAAGTCGCTATATGAAAATCAAGTGCCTGATTGGATTATCAGCTACTTAAAAACAAAAAAGCTAAATATTAATGCCGAAACAGCAACGATTATGAGTAGTTACTTAGGCACAGACCTCTCAAAGATTGTAAACGAAATCGAAAAACTCGTGATTAATCTTCCGCAGGGAGCAAACGTTACACCGCAGCATGTTGAAGCCTATATTGGCATCAGTAAGGACTACAATGTTTTTGAATTACAACGCGCAATAGGCAATCGCGATACGGTAAAGGCAACTCGGATTATCCAATACTTTGCTGCTAATCCAAGAAAAAACCCACTGACAGTTGTTATTGGTGCTTTTTACAACTATTTCAGCAAAATCCTAATGCTGCATGCTGTATCCAATAGCCCTGAACAGGAAGTAATACAAGCATTGGGCTTGCGCTCCGCTTTTTTCCTAAAAGAATACCGCCAATCGGCAAAAAATTTTCCGAGAAGCAAAGTAGAAAAGGTCATTCATGTGCTAAAAGCATACGACCTAAAGTCGAAAGGAATAGATTTCAATAGCACAAATACTAAAGAAGACGAGTTACTCAAAGAGATGGTTTGGAAGATACTAGACGCTTGAGCCGTATTTTCCAACAGCTTTCAAAAGCTACTTTTGCGTATTCCCTCCTCCGACTGCTTAACAGCAGGTATAAAATAAGCCTTTAATCCCAAAATCAGACAACTTATTATCCGATTTTGGGATAGTTTATCATATTATATTTATTCAACCTATTCATTATCAATTACTTTTGTCTTTGGCACGATACTTGTCTCCTATTCATGAAAAGAAAAAATGACTTTACATGGATCGTCCATTACGAAATACAGAAAAAAGAAAAGATAAACTTCGACTAATGCTACGCATTGGGTTGATTTTACTGGTGTTGGGAGGTGCATTTTGGGGCTTGCGTGCGGTGCTGAAAACAGAAATAGCCACAAAAGATTTTCGATTGGCTACGGTGGAACACGGCAGTATCGAAAATAGTATTACGGCGACGGGCTTGGTTGTTCCTATTTTCGAACAACAGATTAATGCACCCGTCAGTGCAGAAATAAAAGCAGTGCTATTAACTTCGGGCGCAGCGGTAAAAGCAGGGACAATCATCATGGAATTGGATGAGGAATTTACAAGATTG
>DAITMC010000060.1:0-3685 GCA_036835365.1 Saprospiraceae bacterium | reverse complement strand
CGGAAGGTTTGCAAGCAGGCGATCAAATTATCCTTTCAGATATGAAAGATTATGAATATTTGGAAGAATTGGGAATGAAGGATTAAGAATGACGAATAAAATGGAGCAATTTGTTATTTTGATAATCAATAAGACTTATGTTTAGATATACAATAATATTGTGGTGTTGCCTATTTTTTGGAGGCAAAATACCAGCGCAAGTAGCGGATACGTTGAGCTTGGGACAGTTTATTGAGTTGGCACAGGAGCGTAATTTGAATCGAAAGGCATCCGATTTGGATGTTCGGGTGGCGGAATTAAATTATCGTGTGTTTCAAAATAGCTTAAAACCACAGCTAAGGGGCAATATTAATTTTCCTGAATTTCAAAGAACGTTTAGTGCCGTAACACAACCTAATGGTTCTATCCAATTTCAACCGATTTCTTATAATTACTCAGATGCAAGCCTAACCGCCACACAACGCTTGACCAGTACGGGCGGAATATTATTTGCCACCACTACCCTAGAGCGATTCGATGATTTTGAAAATAATTTTACGCAGTACAGTGGATTACCTATTCGGATAGGTATTGAACAGCCCTTTTTTGCTTTCAACCCTTTGAAATGGGAAAGACAAATTCAGCCCTTGCGCTGGCTAGAAGCAGCAAAAAAGTATCAATTTGATAGGGAACAAATCAACAGCAACGCCGCCGATTTATTTGCACAATTACTGCTGGCATACAATGACTTAGCTATTGCTTTGACCAATCAAAGCAGTATTGATGCGCTGTACACCATTGCGCAGGAGCGTTACGAATTAGGTGAGATTTCAGCGCGCGATTTGATTCAGTTGGAGCTAGAATTAGCTTTTGCACAGCGCGCTAGGCAAGCAGCTACTTTGAATGTGGAGTTGGTTTCGGCGGATATACTTCGATTTTTGGGCGAGTCCAATACGAATCGAATGTTGATTCCTCGATTGCCCAAAGTGGAAAACCCAATAACAGTAGGCATGGAAACCGCCTTGAATGAGTGGTTGAGCAATCGCTTTGAAGTCATTTCGGGGCAAATTGCACAACTGCAAGCAGCCAGTGAATTAGAGCGAATCCAGCGAGCCAATAATTTTTCGATGAACGTTCGTGCATCCATAGGCTGGGCGGGCAGTTCGATGAAAGCAGATGATATTTATACGACAGCACGAGCGGAGCAAGCATTTCAAATTGGTATTGCCATACCAATTTTGGATTGGGGTCAACGCAAGGACAATAAAACGATTGCTGCTGCACAACAAGAATTCACCCGCCAACAAGTAGCGCAGGATTTGCTAGATGCTAAAACGCAAGTCCAACAAGTGGTACAGCAGTTTCTAAATCTACAGCAAGAACTAGAAATTGCCGAGCGCATTTCTGGTTTAGCCACTCAACGTTATGATATTAGTACACAAAGCTATGTATTGGGCGCTATTAGTTTGACAGAATTAACTCTGGCACAAAGAGAAAAAGATCAAGCACTACGCGATTACATTCAAACGCTATCGCGCTATTGGCAGTGGTATTATTTGCTGCGCTTGCAAACACTTTACGATTTTGAGCAGCAACAAAAAATTGATAGCCGAAAAGATAAATAAATAAATTTTATACAAAATTCAACACTTATGATTGTATTAAAAGATGTGCACAAGGTGTATCGCACCAAAACAATTGAAACGCTTGCTCTGGACAATATCAATTTGAAGGTGGCAGCAGGGGATTTTTTGTCCATCATGGGTCCTTCGGGCTGTGGCAAAAGTACTTTGCTCCATATTGTCGGCTTGTTGGACGAACCCAGCAAAGGGACAGTAGAGATTGATGGTCAATTAATTAGCGGCTACAATGGCAAAAAGATTGCCGCTTTTCGGAACGAGAAGTTGGGGTTTATTTTTCAGAGTTTCCACTTAATCAACGATTTATCAGTCAGGGATAACGTAGAACTACCTTTGCTTTATCGAAAAATGAGTGCTAAAAAGCGACGAGCATTGGCGGAAGAAGCATTGGCTCAAGTTGCTTTATCGAACCGTATGAAGCATTTTCCCACCCAACTTTCCGGAGGGCAAAAACAGCGCGTGGCTATTGCTAGAGCTATTGTAGGAAAACCTACCATCCTGCTAGCAGATGAACCTACCGGAAATTTGGATAGCGTGATGGGAAATGAGGTGATGGATATTTTGCTGGATTTGAACCGAAATTTAAAAACCACCGTCGTCATGGTAACGCACGATGAAAGCATGGCAAAAAAAACCAATCGCTTAATTCGTCTTTTTGATGGCAGCATGGTGGATCAATCTATTTTAGTGAATCATTAAACAGGAATGTATGTTTTCAAATTATTTTAAACTCGCCATAAAAGTGCTGCGGCGGAATCCTTTTTTTACGTTCATCAGCTTATTTGGTATTAGCTTTACTTTGATGGCGTTGATGCTAATTGCTTCTTTTTTGCAGACGGAACTGGGACGCAATAAACCACTTACGAATAAAGACCGCTTAATATTTTTAGACCGTTGCAATACGGTGCTAATGGTGAAGGATACCATTTATGAAATTGATTCCTTCATAGTAGATGGAAAAATGGTCTATGATACTGTTGACGTAAAATTTGATGAACATGATGAAAGTAATTCGAAGTGGTCATTAGGTTACTACTTGATGGACAATAATTTACGAGATTTAGAAACTGCTCAAGATTATACCTTTTACAATGCAGGTGCTGTTTTTGATGTTTTTGTCAACAATAATAAGCTAACACTCAATACGATACATGCTGATGACGGTTTTTGGCGATTATTCGATTTTGAGTTTTTAGAAGGGCAACCCTATGTGAAACAACAAGTGGATAATCAAGAGCCAGTGGCTATTATTAATTCAAAAACTAGAGATAGTTATTTTGGGATTAGTTCAGGAGCAGTGGGTAAAGAAATTGAGCTAGATAGAAAGCGATACAGCGTGATTGGTGTAGTTGAAAAGCCAATTGGATCAATTTATTCTTTGAATGGCGATGTCTTCTTGCCAATTACTCATCTGCCCAGTCAGGCACTTGCAAGTAAAGATTTGGTGGGCGGATTTGAAGCCGCTTTTCTTGCAGAAACACCAGCTAAAAGACAAGCTATTAAAGATGAAATCAAGCAATTGGCAAGAAACTATGAGATGCCTGAACCAGAAAAATTCAACCGATTATTTATTGCTGGAAAAACCTTTGAAGATCAATATGCTACGCAGTTGATGCAAAATGACAAAGAACCTGAAAAGAGCACACGCATCATGACGTGGATATTAATAGGGTTATTGAGTTTGTTTGTGCTGATTCCTACTTTGAATTTGATTAACTTAAATCTAAGTCGAATATTTGAACGCTCGGATGAAATTGGAGTACGTAAGGCTTTTGGTGCTACTTCTGGAAGCATTCTTGTCCAATTTGTTTTTGAAAATATCATCCTGACCTTAGTAGGTGGCGTGATTGGATTCCTTTTTGCGTTAATTGTATTCAATATTCTCAACAATAGCAAAGCCTTAGGCGAAGTTGTGTTGCAGTTCAATTGGAAAGTATTTCTTAGCAGCGTTTTGATTACAGTAGTTTTTGGTGTGATTTCGGGTATCATTCCCGCCTTTAGAATGTCAAGATTACATGTAATTCAAGCCTTAAAACAAAATCAATTATGATAAAGCATATTTTCAC
>DAITMC010000059.1:0-16535 GCA_036835365.1 Saprospiraceae bacterium | reverse complement strand
TAATTTCTATCACTAACTCATTATCAGACAAGGCTATGCACAATCCAAGTGTTTCTAATTCAAAAATAGTTAAACCAACACTGGCATTTATTTCATCAACAATATCGCGTTGGAAAGACAAACCATAAACTACATAAAAACCTGAAGGATAATTAGTTAAATCAACATCAGATGATATGGCTACAATAGAATCATTCCTGACAATCAAATAGCGATAATCATAAATTGTAGTATCTGGCGCATCAACAGTAAAAAATGGTTGAAGATTAAGTAAAAGAGCCGTATCTCCTTCGCAGGTAGCGACGCGATTTATCGGCAATATTCCACCATTGGCTGCACAACAACCACCGCCTGTTGGATCACAAAATGTAATGGTAAAATTTTCTATTAAACCTTCCCCTGGCGAAGGGGGAAATCCTTCGTTTTGCACACGCAACTGCCAGGTTCCGTTGGCGCTACCCTCATTAAACTCCTCCAAGCAAAACCCTTCTGATGGATAATAAGTACCTGAAAATGAGCCACCAAAAACACTCCAAGCAGGGTCGAGATTATACCAAACTTCCTCCACGCCCAAGTCAGGTTCAGCAAGTGCATTAGGAAAACATTGTACAAAATTGACATCCCAACTAGCACCAAAAGTTCCGCCCAAACCACCACCAAAGGGCAAAATAGGTCCAATGAGTGGTACGATTTGCCCTGAAGGAGAGATAAGTTCAATCGCTAGATTTTGAAGCCTATTATGAAAAAACTGTATATTAACAGAGGCAACGCATTGATTTCCAGCCAAATCATCGTTTACTAAACCTTTCACAACATAATCAATCGTGAAGTCAGCACTATTAATAGGAATAATTTGCGGACATCCTACGCATCCACAATCCTGTGCTAAGCCATTAAAAGACCAAACAAGCTGAACTAGGAGCAATGTATAGCGTAAAAATTTATATTTTAAATTCACAGGATAACTTTGTAGCACCATTAATCGTTTCTATCTTCTAGGAATCATTCATTAAACGTTTTTACTTAACTATTGAGTATTGCATAGATATAATTTAAGATTTTGGCAAAGGATCAGTCGTTAAATAAATGTAAAACATAGTGGACTAAATATTTAGTTTTTTATCTTTACGAGAGAAATGAGAAAACATGACCCTCTAAAAGCTAGTAATTGAACTATGAAAAGAAACATACTATTGAGAACTTTAGTAATGGTGCTTACTATCATTTGTTTCCTAAAGCATACGCAATTAGGGGCACAGAGGTCTTTAGTAGTTGATTACGAGTATGTGCTTAAAGAAATTCAAGAAAAATTAGAAAAAGGAACTAAGATAGGGATTCGAGATTTAGCGCTATTACTAGAAAAGCCTTCAGTAAGAAGAGAAGCATTAAAAACATTAGAGCAATTTACAGCCTTTACTTCAAAGGAATTTTCTATTACTGCTTACACTACTAAAGAACAATTGTTAGATTTCTTTTATACCAACCAAAAAAATATTGTTTTTTCGGAGTTACTCCATATTTTTTATATTACGCCAATAGAAGATAGAAGTGTGCTTTATGGTATCGAAAATATAGAAAATGAGGCGCAGACCGATAAAACATCACGTCTTAAACAACACATTATTCGTTTCCAAGAAGATATGCTTTCTGGCACCTTAGAAAGTGCTAAAACTCAACTTATTAGAATTGGAGAACTAAACATTAAAGAAGGGTATTTATTTTTGTTAAGCCTTGCGGAAAAACAGATTTTCAAAAAACGAAGCCCAGAAGCATCATTATACCAAACTGTTTGTCAACAAGTTGTGGCTTATAAATCAGCTACCACAGTACAAACGATTATTAAGTTGGCTGAAGATAAATTAATTCCTAATGATTTTGCATTGCAACAACTGGCAGAACTAACAAACATTAACATAAAACATCCTCAACCTTTCACAGAATACCGTTATTTAATGGATTCATTGGGAAGTATTGAAGCAATGAGAGAGAGTGGCTATAATCAGTATTTTACGACTAGAGCCTATTTTTACGAAGACTTAGTTGATTATTATGGAAAAATATTTGTTTTATCAGATACATTAAATTGGATAGAAAAAAATGCACTCAACGATTTAGTGGAAACGCATCATCCAAGAGTTTTATATTATTTAGCCATAAAAGCATATAGAAATGTAAAGCCCTCTAAAGGGTCTCTATTTTCTTCAACCCAAGTCTATGATATACTACAAAATTTAGTAGGCACAAGTGTTAAAATACATAACTGGAAACGAGATTTTGTCGCACAACCCGATTGGCTTAATGATCCTAAAGCCGTATCTAACTTTTTATTTTATTGGGCGAGACACTATAACGATTATGAATGGGATAAAAACCGAGAGAAATTTATTAATAAAAACACTTCTTTAACTATTGAGCAACGCTTAAAAATATATATCCGAAGGCTACCTTCTACCAATGATTCGGTAGCTTGGGATGCCTATTTGCGACTCGTAGAAGCTGACCCTGATATATTAATTCCTATTGTAGAAAATTATCGTCCTATTTTGCGTAATCATAATCCTAATTTACCGCCAATTGAATTTTACTATTTAGAACAATTAAGCAACCTTGTTTATTTTTGTAAAAGAAATAATATCAGTTACTTACCCGAAAATAATATCGCGCCATTATTAAAGAAATTAAGTGCAGAAAAAGAGCCTCAAGTTCGTTTTAAAATAGAGAAAGAAATTCTTAACCTTCTGGAAATTAATCAACTTACCTCCATAGAGTATTGGGCACTGCTCCATGCTGCTAATAAAGATATCTCGTTTTCAGCAGCATGGATTTTAAATAAAGCCTACGCTAAATTCTGGTCAGAAATTACAAATGATGAAAAGCAATTAAGGCTTTTACTAAAAAAAGCCTTTATTTTTGATAGGCTTGGACAAGGAGGTATTTGTAAAGCATATTTGAGTAATTTAAAAAAAGCTAGTGAAGTAAATGAAGTTAAAAATATATTGGATAAGTTATTAAAATTTGAAACAGATAATGATATCATAAGACAAGTAGAATTACTAATAAGCAATACAGAAACAACTAAAAAATATACTTGGAAAAATATCTTAGAAGAAAACATAAGTTTAAACATGATTCCGAAACCTTCGCCTCAAGATTACCCCGAAATTTATAAAGCAATCATGTCCACCCAAAATGAGCGTACGGTTTTGAATTTATTACTTTATGTGGGGCTTCATGCGGAGGTGAAGCAAGTTCCTTACCTTATGAAATTATTGAAAACCGCTAGCGTCGAAATAGAAAAAGAAGTTCTATTGATATTAGAAAAAACATACGCTTATAACTTTAGAGACCAAGGAGTTAACCCTAGAGAGCAATGGCTTAATTTTTGGGCAGCGGACAGCACTCAATATCAAAATTGGGGAGCCTCTTTTATGAATATTATGCTAAATCAAGTCAAACTGAGCAGATACTTGAACATCAAAGATATTAATGCCATAACCACTTCTCCTTTTTATAAACCTGAATATAGAAATCTTTGTCTTGAAGCGCTTTCTAAAGTTCGTCCTTCTTTCATTCGCCGCTTAACGATTGAACCTGAACTTACTTCTAGTAGTGATTTAAGATACATAGAGGTAATTAAAAATTTAAAATATAAAGATATAATTAGTATCCTCGAATTATTTAAAATTGATGATATTAATTTGACTACGAGTTTCATACAACAAAAAGCAAATAACTTTTCCGCCTTTGACAAGGGAGCACTTTATGTACAATTATTTAATTTGGAGTGGTTTGAAAAATATATCTTTTCTAAAGAAGTTAATAAATCATTCTTTAATCAAGTGAAAAAATCAATTGCGGAATATATAGACCTTTCAAAAAACACTCAGGAATTGGAGAGGGCTATTATTATTTTAGTATTGTTGGAGAATATTAATAAAAATACTGAAGAGCAACTTAGATATGCTATTGCCTTAGAAGCAAGTGATAATGTTAAAGCAGAAATTCAAAAATGGATATTAAAAAATATTAGTTATGCCCAAATTCCTAATGTACTTAGAATTTATAATCAATTGAGTCCAGCGTTAGATTATAATTTTTTACATCAAGATTTTGGTTTACCTATTTTTGATTTATCTGATCCAATTGCAAGAGCGGAAATTGTTACTTATCATAGAGAAATGAGTCAGTACGATTTTTACAGGCATTATCTTAAGCAGTTTGGTGTTGAATTTGAAGATGAACGCGAAAAGTTAGATTTTGAGAAAATAGCGAACATTTTGAGGTATGATTTAGTTCCATTATTTTCGGGTAAGCAAACATTGAGGAACTATCATGTGGCTGGAGTGATTCGTCTTTTAGAGCTGCATTTTGGAACACGATTTTTATTCCCTGAAAAATTTGACGCTAGGTTGGAAGAAAGAGCTAGATATTGGCTTAAATATATGGAGCAAAGAGGAATTGTAAAGGAAAAAAGCAATGACTCCAATGCATTAACAATGATAAAGTGAAGGGAATATATCATATTCAAATGAAATAATAATGAGTAAAAAAAATTTATTGTACTTACTATTTTTTTGCTTTTCCATCCTAATGGTACAGGAAGTTTATGGACAAAGCAAGCGACAATCTAAGGTAGATGAATATTTCGATGAAAGTGGTAGCCTCAGTAGCCGACTTTGGTACGGTGGTGGATTTAATTTAGGCTTTAGCGGCTCTAATGGTTTCAGTGCATTTTTACTAGGTATTTCTCCTATGGTGGGCGTAAAAGTATTTGAAAATAATAGTAATTTTTCTGTTGGTCCTCGCCTTAGCTTGGAATATTCTTACTTTAGAGGACTGGGTACAGATGGAAACTCTCATTCTGTGCAACCTATTTCCTATGCTTTGAGTGCATTCACGAGATACAAAGTGCTCAATAATTTTTTCGCACATCTTGAAATACAACAGGAAAATAGGCAACTTGTGACGACGGCTACCAATGGATTTACTAATTTTTTCTTAATTGGTATCGATGGAAAGCCTATTACAGAAAGGGTTTCAAGACAAAACGCATATATTGGTGCAGGCTACAGTAGTGGAGGATTGTTAGCTTATGAAATCATGGTATTGTATAATGTTTTAGAGCCAGAAAACTCGCTAATACTTCCGTTCGATATTAGATTTGGATTTACTTATAAGTTCTAATTATGAATATTGGTTTAATTGTCGCAGAGCTATTGTATGAAAATAATACAGTTACCATTCCAAAGTTTGGAGGAATAAGTACCCGTTATAAGCCTTCAGAACATCAAAGTAATGTAGGTAAGTACGCACCACCCGCATCAACTATTAGTTTTAACCCGAATTTAATTATTGATGATGGCTTATTAATTGACCAAGTGGCAAAGATGTATCAATTAACCTTTTTGCAAGCGACTAATGCAGTTCACGATTTTGTAAAATCCATCCAAGTTTCACTGGATAAAGGAGAAACAGTGAACATGGAACAGATTGGTCAATTTTATAAACAAAATGATACTATTAAGTTTTTGCCTTTTGAAAATAACCATGATAAAGCATCATTTGGCTTACCTACTATTTCTGTACAGCCTATTTTGGAACTAGACCAAAAAGAGAAAACCACCTTTGCCAAGCCTCCAATTCAAGCCGTTGCTCCAGATACCAAGAACAACGTAAATATTCCCAAGCAAGCACTGCAATGGACGTTGCTACTATTAGGTGCAATTGGCTTAGGTATTGCTATTTACTTTCTTATTCAAAATATTAATTTTGGAAACAGCGCAATTAGCACAGAAGAAACAAGTAACACTGCTCAAAATCAGAAAGAGGCAGCAACGGTAGAAGAAGAGCCTGTTTTTCAGGAAGAGATAACGGAGGCAGATACCATTAGAAGGGCTGAAACACCTGCTATTATCCAGCCTACGCGCTCAACGCCCATTGCGCCAACTACCAAACCTAAAGAAGTACCTGTAAACCAAAAGACAGTAAAAAGCAATAATTCGACTGGAAAACAAATAAAAATAATTGTTGTAGGTGCTTTTGATAGTAGTGAAAATGCAGAAAAAAGGGTAACAGAAATACAAGGTGCGGGTTATGTGCCTTATCGGTTCACAAGAAATGGCAGACGATGTATTGGCATCGAATATCAATATCAACAAGAAGAAGATTTTATAAAAACACTTCAAGATGTGCGTAATAAATTTGGCAAAGATGCTTGGGTACTTACCGAGTAATGCTACCTTTATGCCAGTTATGAAATCAGATATAAAACATATCAATGGATAGTATGCTCGCTAGTATTCCTAATATTAAGCATTTAGAGACAAATAATTTTTTTCTTATTGCTGGTCCCTGTGCTATTGAAGGAGAAGAAATTGTAATGGAAATTGCAGAAAAAATAGTTGCTATAACAGATAAATTAGGGATTCCTTATATTTTCAAATCATCGTATCGAAAGGCAAATCGCTCTCGAATAGATTCTTTCACGGGCATTGGTGATGAGAAAGCATTAAAAATTCTCAGAAAAGTTAAAGAGACTTTTCATGTACCTGTATTAACGGATATTCATGCGGATGAAGAGGCGGCTATGGCAGCAGCATACGTAGATGTATTGCAGATACCTGCATTTCTTTGCCGACAGACAAGTTTGGTGGTGGCAGCCGCTAAAACAGGCAAAGTGGTGAACATCAAAAAAGGGCAATTTTTGAGTGCAGAAGCTATGAAATTCCCTTTGGATAAAGTGATTCAGTCTGGTAATGAAAAGGTCTTTCTGACTGAACGTGGCACTACATTTGGCTATCAAGATTTGGTCATTGATTATCGTGGTATTCCAGTTATGCAGGCTTTCGGCAAACCTGTGGTACTGGATTGCACGCACTCTTTACAACAACCCAATCAACCTAGCGGTGTTACTGGAGGGAAACCAGGTTTGATTGAAACCGTAGCCAAAGCAGGTATTGCCGTCGGAGTCGATGGATTATTCATAGAAACACATCCAAAACCGCACGAAGCAAAATCAGATGGAGAAAATATGTTACCCCTTCATTTATTGGAAGATATGTTAAAACGACTACTTGCCATTCGTCAAGCAATTTTTCCAGTTATCCAATCCAATATATAAATGCAAACCCCGTTTAGTATTATAGGATTATAATTTGTTATAAAGTAGGTCGTATCATAAGTATTTGTGATGCGGCTTTTTTTACAGCCAGCCTCTTTCTATCCACCACATCGCTTTCATAATGGCAGCAACGGATAAAGAATCTGTAATTTCATTTTGCATCACCCAGTCAAACGCCTGTGAAAAAGGTAGTTTTTTAACCTGCAAGTCTTCTGTATCTTCTGGTGTAGCCTGTCCGAAACTTAATGATTGTGCAATGAATACCTGACCGAATTCATCTGTTACAGAATTGGAAATGTGCATGTCCAATAGTTTTGTCCATTTCTGAGCAATGATGCCTGTTTCTTCTTGTAGCTCTCGTTGCGCTGCTAATAAAGGGTCCGTACCTAGTGGACAACCACCTTCTGGGATTTCCCAAGAATAATTGTTCAATACATACCGATATTGCCCAACTAGCCAAGTATGATAATTTTCATCTAAAGGCACTATACCTACCGCTAAATTCTTGAAGTGGACTTTACCATAAATTCCAGGATTTCCTTTGGGATTTAATACATCTTCATGCGTAACCTGAATCCAAGGATTATCATACACCTGATGGATACGCAAAGTTTTCCAAGGATTTTCATAATTTGACATAAGGAACTATTATAAATTTCGTTTTATAAATGGTCATTTGATTGTGTTGCCTTTATATAAAAACGTAGTGCATCAATTAAAATACAAAGTCCGGCATTCATTACCACCAGCGATATGGTACCCGCTAATATCCATTGTAATGTAGGGGCATCTTCATGCTTTAAGAATCCAGATTCAATAGTCATACATAAGCCAGCGCTAGTTAAAATCAAGCCTAAAGGCGATTGAATTAACCAACGACGACGATATTTTTTTTGATTTGGCAAGCTCATATGTTAGTACTTTTAATTTTAGGGTAAAAGTAAGTAGTATAACTTTGAAAATCAAATGACTATATTTGCCCATTATCTAATTACTAATCGAAACAAAACATGGAACGACGAACTTTTATTCAATCTACTTTAGCTACCGCTACCCTACCCTTTATTGGTATTACTAGCGAGCCAATCAATGATACCAAAGAATGGTATGAATTAAGAAATTACGAAATTAAATTCGGTGCAAATCCTAATCTTTTAGTTCGATATTTAAAAGAAGTGCTTCAAGTAGCTATGAAAGCTATTGGCGTCAATCATTTTCATATTTTTAATGAATATGGAAAGTCAGATCCCCGAAAAATATGGGTACTCATCAGTTACCCTAGTGCAGAAGTCTATTTGAAGGCACAGCAACTAGCGAGTGATGCTAGTTTTCTGAAAGCAGCAGCCGATTACAATACCCTTCCTATGGAGCAAAAAATATTTAATCGCTTTGAATCTTCATTGTTATTGGCTTTTGATAGATTAGCTACTATGCAAGCACCGCCATCAGAAGCAGGTTTATTTGAATTGCGCATTTACGAAGGCTACTCGGAAGACGCTGTAAATAGAAAAATTAAAATGTTCAATTTGGAGGAAATTGACCTCTTCTACAAAGTAGGCTTATCACCTGTGTTTTTTGGCGAAATGTTAGCAGGTAAGCATCGCCCTTGTTTAGCATATATGCTCTATTTCAAAGACATGGAAGAAAGAGATGCTAACTGGGCTGAATTTTCTAAACATCCTGATTGGAATACTATGAAAATAAAAAAAGAATATGCGGACTCCGTATCTAACATCATCAGAGTTTTTCTAACACCTTTATCCTAAACAATTGACTATCAACAATGAAAAATGCCATCCAAGTCCTACTATTGACTAGCTTATTGATGTTATTGTTTTCGTTCTCTTTTGCGCAAACAACGTTACGCATAGAAGGGCTGGATGATATTTACACTATTCATGCACTATTTGGTAACAAAATAACAGAAAATATTGATGGTCAAATAGTTATATTCACAGATAATCCAGAAGCCTGCAATACTATCAACACCGACTTAACTGGAAAAATAGTGCTTATCACTCGTGGAACTTGCTCTTTTACCACTAAGGCAGCAAACGTAGCAGCAGCAGGCGCAATCGCTGTCATTATCGGTAACAATAATCCGCAGCAGCCCAATACGTTACCATTATTGCAAAGTGATGATACGCAACTTATTTCAATTCCGGTTTTAGGTGTCACATTTAACGATTACCAAAAAGTGATTGCATCGCTTGATCCTAACAGTATTATAAATGCTTCATTATTAGCTCCTTACCATAACTTATGTGCCACTGCAAAAGCAATAACAGTAGGAACACATCAAGTGGATAGTATCTATGTTGACCCAGTGTTGCGCAATTTAGGTGGTGCACCTTCGCAAACAGATGCTACGGCAGCAGTTTGGTTCACTTTTACTCCACAAGAAAACGGCTTAATGACGATTAATTCTTGTAAAGGTGGTGCAGATACTCGACTTTGGGTACATACAGGTACCTGCGACATCACTCAACTTCAACTAACTACTTTGGCAGATAACGATGATTTCTGTTCATTTGAAGAAGGGAATGATGAAGATTTATACGCTTCTTACTTGGAGTTGCTAGTGGAAAAAGGGATAACTTATTTCTTGGAGTGGGATGATACTTGGGACAATAACGGCTTTACGTTTAAAGTAGATTTTACAGCGATCCCAACACTAGCAGGAGCAACTTGTGAACAAGCAATCCCAATAGACACTGGAACATTTGTGGTAAATAAAATTAGTGCTTTTGGGCAAACGGAATCTAATCATTTAAATGGCTCGCAATGGTTTAGTATTCAACCCAATCAATCCGGTTGGCTCTCTGTTACTTCTTGCAACGGAGGTAGCGATACTCGCTTACTGGTACACGAAGGCACCTGCAATCAACTTGATTTCTTAATAGGTGGTGATGAATTTGATAATATTTGCCCAGCCTTTATTCGCGATACTGCCTATTTGGCATCGGCGATAGATAGTATTTGGGTAGAACAAGGAAGAACTTATTTTCTGGAATGGTCGGGCAAAAATGCTACGAATAGTTTTTCTTTTGCAGTGCATCTAGATACACTTGAAACACTTACAGCAAATGTAACTTTTCAAGTGGAAATTCCTGATACTGCTGCCATATTAGAAGTAGAACTTCAATATCAGATAAACGATGAAGTTATGCTTGTTCCTATGTACGAAAGTGAAATCGAGAATATTTGGCAAATTACACTACCATTCAAGGGGACGGACACTATTTCATATGCTTTTTTGCTCAATAACCAAATTGAGGAAATTCCTAATGAATGTCGTTTGTTGAATGTACCTTTTAGATTATTCTTGCTTGAGCATGCTAAAGACACCTTACTTAATGCGGTTTGCTTTTCAAGTTGTGAAAAGTGCGAAATGGAGGAGGCAGCACTTACGGAAATAAAAGTGCGTTTCCAAGTGGACATGACACCTATTGTTAAGCAAGATTATCTTTCAGAGGAAGGCGTGTTTCTGAAAGCCTCGTTCAATCAATTTGAGCTATTACCAATGATGCGCCAAGGCGAAACGGCAATTTTTGAAATTGAAGTACCATTGATTCAAGGAGAAACCATTAATTATATTTTTTCCAATGGCTTAGAAGGAAACGAGATTTTAGATGCGACTTTACACAACATGAATTGTTTAATTATAGATGAAAAAAGATGGCTATTAGTAGATAGTTCAGCAATGTTATTGCCTGCTTTTTGTTTTGAAACTTGTGAAGATTGCAATGTGGTCTTTAGTTATTCAACCACAGCATTCTCTCAATACTTAAGAGTTTATCCTAACCCTGTAAATGATTACTTTACGATTGATTACGAAACAACTCATACAACAGCTACTTCTATTCAATTAGTAGATATGCTTGGAAGAATCGTTTTAGAAAAAACGAGCATTTTACCGACAACTATTTATACACAGCATTTAGCCAATGGTATATATTGGCTTCAATGTTTAGTTGATGGAAGCATTATTACACATTTAATTGTAGTGAAATAATTTTAGCATGATTTTCTGAGGTTAAATCGCTGTTTATTCTTCTTCACTATTAATATCAAACATTTCCTTTTCGTAAGTCCATTCTTTTTTGACTTTATCATAACGCGTACGCTCATCAGGGAACTCGATGTAATGTTTATTCAATGAATATCTATTTATATTTTTATAATACATTAAATCAGTCCATAAGTATTTTCCTTTTTCTATAATTTCCTCCTCTGCCAGCATAGGTGTGTTGAGTATTTCTTCAAAATCCAACAAATTTAAGTTGCTATCTACTTTATATTTTCCTGCAACACCTCTTTTATGGTTGTGGATATTACGTGCTGGACGAATCAAGTAAAAATAGTGTGTACTATCCTGGTCTATGAAGTAATGAACAAACTTAAACTTTGGAATCTCCTTAACATATAGATGGCGATATTCTACTAAGTGTTTATCCTCTTTTCTTACTCCTTTTGGTACTTTGTAAATATTAATAACGATGTTGGTCATTAAAGTATCTTGTAAGTTTTGAGGATAATAGTTATTAATGTCATATTTATCTTTCTTACAAGAAATAGCTGTGATGATGGCAAGTACCATAATGCTTACAAAAAGAATAGATCTAAACATAATGAGCATAATTAAATGTTAACTAAATATATAGTGCAAAATTAAGAAGCCAGTTGAAATTACTCCAACTGGCTTCATCAAAAAGTTAGTTAAGACAGCGCAAAACTGCGATTATCTTGAAAAACCATAGTCTGTATTGATATCAAAGTTAGCCCATCCTGTTGTCCAGTTGTTTGTTGGACCGAACGCACCAGCAAAAGGCACCTTCTCAAAGTTACCGAACCAAGTACTCTTTGTGCTAGAATCAGCAAAAGGAGTATTGTCCCATTTTCCATAAGTAGCCAATAAGCTATTTGCTGGAATCAAGAAATTAGGTGTACCTCTATCAAATACTGAAGGATTAATACCTGTTTCATCCCAAGCAGCTACTACGCTGTTGTTGTATGCAGCCGTATTAAACCAACCAATAGCATTGAAAGTTTCTACATTGTAACGGATAGCATGACCACGTGGCTCAGAACCTGGGTGGTTACCTCTTGCTGCACCAGCAGCATCTGTAAACGGAAGACCTTGTGTTGCTGGGTCAGGATAGTTAGCAGAAAGAAGCGTATTGTTATGACCATAAGCTCTTGCCGCATCATAAGCCTTACCATAACCATTACCTCCCCATCCTCTTACACCAGCAAGAATCACGTTTCTCAATTGTAACTCATCGTTCTCTGCAAAAGTGGTAGTTGAATTACCATCAATAAAAACACCCATTGGATAACCAGTAAGAATTGAGTTATAGATTTTCAATTTGCTACTTCTTCTTAACTGAGCAGCGTGTTGGAACTCAGCAGAAATAGAGGTTTCTCTTAATTTTTTTGGTCCGATGATAGTGATATTAGAAAATACTGCTGATGTGAATGGCTCTCTTGTTTCACCACTACCATTGTTATCTACCTCAAAACCGTTAGAACCTGATTGGTCAGCATCTTTAGCATCACGGATACCAATACCAAATTGTATGTTCCCAGTGAAACCTAAATCCACGTCAAAATCATCATCCAAACCACGGTAGCAAATTAAATATCTACCATCTACGTTACCGCCAAACCATTCAAACTGATCATCTAAACCGAATGATGTTTGTACATACTCCATCGTCGTTCCACGACCTACACTACCTAGTGTAATGGTGTTTACCTCTTCGTTCGGGTTGATTGGAATACCAGCCCACTCTACACGTACATATCTCAAAGAACCTGAACTATCGTTTTCGTTAGTACCACCATGCCAGCCAGCATAACCACCTTCTAACTGAACGTTTCCTTCATTGTTTGCTGCACGACCGCAGATAACTAAGCCTCCCCAGTCGCCAGGTGTTCTCTGACCTGGTGCTTTGATAGAAGTAAATACGATTGGCTCATTCACTGTACCGTTAGCCACAATTCTACCACCTCTCTGGATAACCAATGTACCTTTTGTAGCATTGTCTCCAAAAATAACGGTACCTGGCTCAATTGTAAGTACACCCTCTGTTCTTCCATCATCATTTTGAGGTGTTTGACCAGCAGCAGGAGTTGGACCTATGCGTACAAAACCAATAAGAACATAGTTCTTATCTTTAGTCAAAGTGATATTTTGAGAGATAAATGTACCTTCTACACCTGTAACGGCAACACCTGGAATGTGCTCATCAAAGCCAGACAACTGAGTTACACCACCTAATTGTACCGTTCTTTTTGGAGGAACACTACTTACTGTTACAGTAAATGGATCAGAAGTGACAGCTCTATCTAAAATATCTGTCGCAATAAAAGTAAAGTTTACTCTTGAACCTTCTGGTAGATTCTCAATCGTGTATGCAAGATTGTAAGTACCTGTTGTACCAGTTAAGTTTTGAGTAGGATAAGCAGGATCTGGCGCACCATTTTTAAGGATTCTTAGATTTCTCAAACCTGCAGGTGCATTTACTGTTACTGTTGTGCTTACATTAGCACCCGTTAAACCAGATGCAGTTGATGAAGATAAAGTTACAGTCGGAGCAGCAGCAATTGGCTCTGGCTCTGGATTATCATCGTCGCAACTGGTTGTTAGTACCATCGCAAACACCGTAGCTAAAATTACTACGTAGTTAAACGGCTTTTTCAAAACTGAAGTCAAATTCATAAAATTATAGATTAAGTTATTAAATGATTCTCTAAACTACCTTTTCAAATCATAAGTAAATCCAATAGAATAAGATGTACCTGGTCTAAACGCTCTCAACCTCTGATCATTATTTCTATCAAAGTTACCATCTTCATTTCCATCTTGAAGTAAGAGGAACTCTTGGTTCAAAATGTCTTTTACACCTAATTTTAAGGTCAGTTTTTCTGTAATTCCTTTACGAATATTTAAATCAATGACGTGTCTAGGCATTTCATAAGTATCTGGAATAGCTGCTGCACCTACCAATAAAATACGCTTTCCAATCACGTTGTAGAGCAAATTCACTTGTAAGTTTTTAGCAAAATCGTCATAAAAAAGACCAGTGTTGATAATAAAACCTGACTGTCCTTGCAATGGACGGTCTTTAGCTCTTAAGATGCTTGCCAGTTCATCTCCAATTTGTACCTCACTATCAATTAAGGAAATATTCGCTAGAACGCTAGTATTGTTAATCCAATTTACAGCAGTTAATCCACTCAACGACTTTCTCAAATCTATCTCTATACCTCTTGCAAATGCACTTTCTGCATTTCTAAATAGGAATGTAATTTGCTCACTACCAAAGTTGCTATACAATGACTCAATAGGGTCTTGGAAATTTTTATAAAACAATGCAAAAGAAACGGTCTCACGAGGGTTTGGATAATACTCCCAGCGAAGGTCAAAATTATCCACAGTTGCGTTTTTTAATAATGGGAAACCAACCGCCGTAGCATCAAAGGTAAAGTTATAGAAACCAAATGGTGCGATTTCTCTAAATTCTGGTCTATTAATTGTTCTACCATAAACTGCTTTGAGTACCGTTTTATCTGTAATATTGTAAGAAAGTGTACCTGAAGGTAACAAAAAGGTTTGGTCAATCTCCACAGGTGCAATTGGTGGTATAGTACCACCTGCGACAAAGCGATCTGGGCTTCTCAACGTTTGTACATTATCCTCTAACCTAACACCTGTCAGTAGGTTGAATCTTCCAATCGGAATATTGATAGAAGCATAGTAAGCCCTTAATTTATTTTCTGCTACGAAGAAGTTACTAGAAGAAAAGTTTTCTCCTAATCTTATACCTGACTCAGGGTTAATATTTTTAGGGTCGAATAATTCACCTACGCTCGAAGCAGTAAGGGATTCGTCAAAATTGAATCCTCTGGTGAATCCCAAATTTCTAGCATCAAAACTTCTTTCTCTATCCTCAATAAGCGCCCCAATTTTCAATATAGGCTGAAATCGCACTACTTTATTCTGTAAGAATTTATGTTCTAAATTAACTCCACCAGAATAAATATTTTCAGTCATTTCTGAATAAAACCTACCTAAGAAATCTGGCGTTTGTCCTCTAGGAACAAGTAATACGGATTCTCTAGTGTCAATATCCACGACGTTTCTTCGGTATCTTCTATAATCTGGTAATTGATTGTAAGCAAAACCATAACTACCTACCCACTCTACTTTCGTTGCTTCGTTATTAAATCGGTGATTACCTACTAGTTGTCCTGAATACAATCCTCTATATTCATTGAAAAAGGCAAAGTTATTTTGTGTAAAACTTTGTGCGCGCTGCTCACCGAAACGCTCTACAAACTCATAGCTAGTCAAATAGTTGAGTAAGTTTTTAAATTCAATGACATTATTCTTATTAAAACGGAAAGCCCAGTTGTGAACAGCACCTGCCATAATTTCTTGACCATACTCCACATCATCAAAATCAAATCGAACCTTACTTTCGTTATTTGGGATGTCGAATACTTCAAAAGCTCTGTTTTCGGAGTTAAAGATGGTTTTACTGTTATTGTATTGCAAGCTAGTAATATTACCAATTTGCATCTGATTCTTAAGATCTTTTCTGAAGTTAAGCGTTAATGCCACTTTATAATCAAGACCTGAATTATATTCTTGTTGTGACCAATTGTTAGGTAAACTTCTTCCGATGATAGCAATTTGATCTTCGGGCAGTCCAGACAAGCGATCAGGAAAGTTAGCAGGTAAATCATTTACACCATCATTCAAACCCGTCCAATAGCCATCTCTTCTTCTTTCCGCAAAAAAAGTCCTTAATGAACTTCCCTGCCTAAAGCCAGTAGAAACATCCAAAGTTACACCAGTTTGATCTGGAATACTCTTAGTAGAAACTTTAACCGCTCCCCCAGAGAAGTCGCCTGGTAAGTCTGCACCTGGACTTTTATAAATTAAAATTTGGTCAATAATATTACTTGGGATAACATCAAAAGAAAAAGAGCGTACATCTGATTCCATAGAAGGCACATTTACGCCATGCAATTGCGTGCTATTATAACGTTCATTCAAACCTCGAATTATAATGAAACGATTGTTGACGACGGTTACACCAGGTATTCTTCTTACAACTTGGGAAGCATCGCTATCTAAGGTTCTTTTTATAGATTCCGCCGATAGACCACTTACTACCTGCATACTTTGGCGAATAACACTTAATACCGCTACGTCAGTAGATGTTTTTCTAACTGCTGTGACCGTTACCACGTCTAAGACATTTATGTTTTCAGCCATTGAAATATTAACCTCGACAGTTTCATTAGCAGCAATAGTGATGGTAGTGGTATCAGAATTGTACCCTATGTACAAACACAATAATTTGTAAGTTCCAGGTTCTATGTTGGTAATTTCAAAAGTACC
>DAITMC010000058.1:8652-16575 GCA_036835365.1 Saprospiraceae bacterium | reverse complement strand
TGTAAAATTCATCTCACATGAATGCAATGATCAAATTGGTTCAAAAAACGAAAGCACGAACTACAATAGACAATGATTTTATTTTATCCTTTTTTAATTGTTGCAAATACATTTTCTTTGCGTGCTAGACTATAGAAAACCAGTTATTACCTAAATCAATTTGTGCTTACTGATATGAATATTGAATTTCATCCTTTCCAACTTCAACTTAAACATACATTTACTATCTCCAGAGAATCGCACAATATGCAACCTAGTCTTGTTGTGGCATTAAAAGAGGATGGCATGGTTGGTTTCGGCGAAGCAACTGCTAATGCTTACTATGGTGTTACGGTTGAAAATATGATTCAAAAGATTAATGCACAAAGAGCAATACTGGAAAATTATATTTGGCAAACACCAGAGCAATTTGAATTGCTATTGCAGCAGCTATTTCCAAATGATCCTTTCATTCGTTGTGCCTTAGACATTGCGGCAAATGATCTTTATGCTAAAAAATTGGGTAAGCCGCTTTACGAGGTGTTTGGTTTATCCATTGACCAGCCTCTTGCGCTCACGAACTACACCATAGGTATTGATAGCATTGATAAAATGCTCGCAAAAATGGAGGAGGTGCCTTGGCCTATTTACAAAATTAAATTAGGCACTGAACGAGACTTACAAATTGTGAGCGCTTTACGGCAGCGGACGAATGCTATTTTTAGGGTGGACGCTAATTGTGCTTGGTCAGTGCAACAAACAATAGCTTATGCTAAGGAATTAAAATCGTTAGGCGTAGAGTTTATTGAACAACCACTCCCAGCGGAGCAAATTGATTGGATGCCAGAAGTTTATCAACAAAGTGCCTTGCCTTTGGCAGCAGATGAAAGTTGCAGAACAGAGGATGACGTAAGGCGCTGTGCTGGTCGTTTTCATATCATTAATATCAAATTAGTGAAATGTGGAGGCTTAACGCCTGCAAGAAGAATGATTGCTCAAGCTCGCCAACTAGGCATGAAAGTGATGATGGGGTGTATGACGGAATCGTCCGTAGGTATTTCTGCGATTGGGCAGGTATTGCCCCTGCTTGATTTTGTGGATATGGATGGTGCACTTTTGCTGGCAAATGATCCCGCAGATGGCATAAGCATTGAAAATGGTAAGGCGATTTATCCTAGTCGTCTTGGATTAGGCGTGGAATTGAAATAGCCTATGGAACTGCAATCTATAACAGGAAGAACTATTTTTGTAGCGGACAAGGAATATTTGTATTTTTCAGGTACCTCTTATTTAGGTATGTCAACTCATGAGCAGTTTCAGTCCTATTTATCAGCAGGGTTTCGTAAATATGGCAGCAATTACGGTGGCTCGCGACTATCCAACTTGAAGTTTGCTATATTTGATGAAGCTGAAGCTCTGATGGCGAGATGGACAGGAGCAGAAGCCGCATTAATTGTATCTTCAGGAACACTAGCTGGGCAGTTAGCAACTAAAATGCTGTCGCAACATAGTAAGTTAGTACATACGCCAGATGCCCATCCTGCGCTGTTTCAAACAGAACCAGAAGCATCCACATTATCCTATAAAATGTGGGTAGAACGGGTCTTAGAACGTGCTTATGTTGCTCATTATCCGCTCGTTTTTTGTTGCAATGCCATTGACCCACTTTGGCTAAATATTTATGATTTTTCTTGGCTTCATGAACTCCCAAAAGATAAATCTTTTACTTTGTTGCTCGACGATTCTCACGGCATTGGTATTACGGGTAAATCAGGGGGAGGGATATTTACGACCATTGATGCACCGGCTCAGGTGAAAGTGATGGTAGTTGCTTCTTTGGGCAAGGCATTGGGTATATCGGGCGGTGTTATTTTAGGTGAGGCTACGGAGATTAATCAAATGAAGCACAACCCATTTTTTGGCGGCGCTTCGCCTGCAAGTCCTGCCTATTTATATGCTTTTTTGCAATCGCAACAACTTTATGAAGCACAAAGAAGGCACTTACTATCGTTAGTTCATTGGTTTCGTGCAAATTGCGCTATTTTTAAGTCCTTGCCAGATTATCCTGTGTTCAATACATCGCATCATCATTTGTTTGACCATTTGCAAAGAAAAGAAATAATTATTTCCAGCTTCCCCTATCCCACGCCAAATAGTGAGCGCATAACGCGTGTAGTGCTCAATGCTGCTCATCGTTTAGACGATGTAAAGAAGTTAGTATCCGAGGTAAATCAACTTTGACGAAGCAAAAACATGAAAACAGTTAAGCCTCAAGATGATAAATGCGCTTACACAGCAATCTCTTCGGCTGATTTTGCTTTACATAATGCCAAGATTACCTTGCAGTAACTTCCTGTTAAAGTTATCCAAAAAACTAAAAAAAAGTATAGCTGTTTAAGATTAAATATAGATATTAGTATCGGAAAATAACTTTTGCCCAAAATCTAAAGCCGTTAAAAAAACTAATTTGCTACAAGCAACGTTTGTCGTCGCTCATTCGTTGCTATGAATGTGTAGCTTATTATGGTCATAATATTGGGCTTCACAAAACAGGACAACATGGATATTTCATTGCCTTTTGACTATACGGAAGAGCATCTGATTTCCGCTTGCAAACGGGAAGAAAGGTGGGCGCAGCAGAAGTTGTATGAAATACATTATGGCAAAATGATGGGGGTTTGCTTGCGATATGCTAGTTCAGAGGAAGAGGCATTGGACGTGTTGCACGAAGGTTTTATCAAAGTGTTTAGGCACATTGGTAAGTATCAAACGGGTACATCTTTCCATGCTTGGCTTAGGCGAATTATTGTAAATACTTGTATTGATGCTTACAGAAAAGCGAAGCGAAGAAGAACAGAAGATATAGATCAAGCACAAGAAGTACCAACTTTTGATGCTGATGCAGTTAGTCAATGTTCAGAGAAAGAGATATTGGAAGCCATACAGAAACTATCGCCAGTGTACAGAGCCGTTTTTAACTTATATGCAATAGAAGGTTATTCGCACAAGGAAATTGCTGATATGCTGGACATTACAGAGAGTACTTCACGGTCAAATTTAGTGAAGGCAAGAGTCAAATTAAAGGAGTTACTAGGATCAAAATACCAATGAAAATGGAAGACAAGCAACTAGATGACCTAATTACTGGAAAGATAAAGGACATAGAACGCCCTTACGAATCTGATACTTGGTTAAGTTTGCAAAATAAAATAGAGCAGGCACAAGTACAAGCAGATGAAATATTTGATGATGCCGTAAAACACAAAATGCAACGTTTAGAACCCAGCTATCAATCTTGGTACTGGTCGCTATTAGCTACAAAACTGGACGAAGAAGCAGCCTTGAGAAAGCAATTAATCCAATATAAATCTATTGAATTACTATTGGCGCTACTTTTAATTTTTACTTGTATCCATTGTTTACCAACCGCTTATGAAAAATTAACCCAATCCAAAGGAGAAAAAACAGCTACTTCCTACTTAGATTTGGAAGCCAAACTAGGTTTCACCACACCCAAAGATAATACTTTACCATTAGATGATGCAACATTATCGAACAGTGTATCAAAATCCACTATGGCTAACACTAGCACATTCACCTCGGCTTCTTCAATAAATAGCACAAGAGCTATGGATAAAGTTGAAGTATTATCTGATTTGCCTACGCTTCCTGTAAAAGCCATTTCTCTTGCCCCAGCAGCCCTAGCACTCAATGAAAAAACAAAGATGGCGAACACTGATGTTATGCCTATACCTACATTTATCTCCGAATTTGAGGCTTTAACCAATGAACATTGGAAAGCCATTGCTGATGGCAAATTATGGGGACTTACACCTCTCATAGCTGCCAATAAAAGCAAGAAGCAAATTCGGGTAGGTATGTTCGCTGCGCTGAATGGCGACTATATTTACACTCCAGATGACGCTGTGTTAAATTTACCTGCTTATGCTAGAGTAGCCAGTGACTACGGAGGTGGTTTTAATGTTGCGGTAGAATGGAAAAAATGGGCGGTAGAAACAGGATTGATTTATAATCATAAAGAATATAGCCCAGAGCAAGTACCCATTTTCTTTGGAAATTCAATAGATGGTTACTACGTGGAAGGGCTTAGAAATATTGAATTAAATACGTTCAAAATACCTGTTCAAGTACGATATAAATTTAAGCAATCCGAGAAGTGGCATCTTTACACATTGGGGGGGGCAGCTATTCATGTAGCGACACAGGCTAATTACGATGTTACAAAAATTGGAGCAAGCCAACTTTATATTAACACAAATGTAACTAGCTCCAGAGGGGAAATAGCCTTGACTAAACATCAACTGGATAGGTTTTCGAAACTTTCAAAACCTGCCGAGCCTCAATCCGATAAACTTAATAAAAAACAATTTGAGGATGGCTGGATGAGCGGTGGCTCGTTTAGAGAAAATAGTTTTTATACTATTAACTTGGGCATGGGAGCAGAACGATACCTTGATGAGCGTTGGAGCGTATTTATAGAGCCTAGTTATCAGCAAAATATTAATATCTTTAATAAAGGCATTGGACCAAACCAAGATAGGATTAGCACACTTCAAATTTTAATAGGGGCTAAGGTGGGGTTGTAAACAGAGAAAACACTCCTATTTAAGTAAGATGCTTTTATTTATAAGTCGTAATATCAATTTTTTGCGTACAAAAAGAAAAGTCTTCCTCTATATTAGAGGCAACAATAACAGTTCTATCAAATTTGAATTGCTGGATAAGCTGTTGATACCATTCCATGCCTTGCCTATCTAAATTGGTGGTAGGCTCGTCCAGTAAAAGTAAATTGCTTTGACTACAAATAGCCAAAACCAGTCTGAGGCGTTGCTTCATGCCAGAGGAAAAAAATTGAATAGGTTTTTCGGCTGCTTTTGTGAATGCTAATAAGTCCATAACTTTCTCATCGGTGATGCCGTCATAATATGGCTTAAATTGAGCATGCAAAGCTAAATGTTCTTTTAAAGTAAGTTCCTCGATGAGGTCAATATAAGGAGCGGCATAACTAATATGTTGATAGACTGCATCTTTAGGAATATTTTTTTCCGCCAATTGAAAATGAATTGTCCCTTTTGTTGGAGAGAGATACCCGGAAAGCAATCGCATTAGTGTGGACTTCCCTGAGCCGTTTGGTCCTGTAATAGCGTAGGACTTTCCAGGCTGGAAAATATAATCTATCTGTTTAAAAATCCATTCTAAACGATAGCGTTTGCCAATAGCAGAAAGTTGAATTTGCATCATGGATGGTGAACCTAAATAATTGTACCGTTAAGCTGCCGAAATCCTCTTATGATGCCCCTATCTGCATTTTTCACAAATTGCAGAATACTATCTCTCTCTTGGCTTGGGGGAATTTCTAATTCGATATATTCTAAGGCTGTTTTAGTACTAAACCCTTTTTTTACAAATAAAATTCTGTAAATATCTTGTATTTGATGTACTTGTTCTGAGGAAAAACCTCTTCGCCTTAATCCCACGGAGTTGATACCAACGTAGGAAAGTGGTTCGCGTGCTGCTTTGATATACGGTGGAATATCTTTTCTCACCAGAGAGCCACCACCGAGGTAAACATGGTCGCCGATGTTAACAAATTGATGAACGGCTACTAAGCCGCCTATGATAACGTATTTACCAATATGGATATGCCCTGCCAGTGTAACATTGTTGGCTAACACACAATTTTCTTCTATTCTACAATCATGTGCCACATGCACATATGCCATGAGCATACAGTTATCTTTAATAATCGTTGTTTTGTTCGCCGCTGTGCCAATATTGAGCGTGCAGTACTCTCGAATAACTACGTTGTTACCAATTTCGAGCGTAGTGGGTTCATTACTGAATTTTAAATCCTGCGGAATAGCACCGAGCACTGCTCCGGGAAAGATTTTGCAGCTCTCGCCTATTCTTGTACCGTTCATAACGACTGCATGAGGACCTATCCAAGTGTTATCCCCGATGACTACATCTTCTTCAATGACAACGAAGGGGTCGATTTTGACATTGCTGCCTATTTTAGCGTTAGGGTGTATAGATGCCAATTGATGATGAACACTACTCATAAATGGTACTAATTTTGTACAGTTTGAAGTGCTATTTTACATTATTGTTATTTCAAACCTGCTAGTGAATTACTATTAATGTGTAAATATGAACAAAGATAGTTGTTTATCTATTCTGATTTTCGTCTTACGATTTGTGCAGTTAGTTCACCTTCTGATGCAATTTTGTTGCCTACATAGGTAGTTCCGTACATTTGTACGATACCTCGGCGAATAGGCGCCATCAATTCCATTTTCAGGATTAGAGTATCACCTGGTAAAACTTTTTGCTTAAATTTTGTCTTGTCAATTTTCACAAAATAGGTGTCCCAGTTGCCTGCATCCTCTTGTTGTGCCAGTGCTAAAACACCTCCTACTTGAGCTAGCGCCTCTATCTGCAATACGCCAGGGAAAACAGGATTGCTTGGAAAATGCCCATTAAAGAAGTATTCATTATAGGTTACATTTTTGATACCTACTACCATGTTTTCGGTGATTTCAATAATTTTATCCACTAAAAGAAAAGGATGCCTATGTGGCAATAGTTTCATAATCTGAACCGTATCATAAATTGCGGGCTTGTTGGGGTCGTATTTAGGTTTGCCTTTTAATTTTCGTTGTTCTAAATAATGCTGTTTTAACAGTTTAGCAAAAGCCACATTTGCCGTATGTCCTGGTTTAATAGCCACTATTCTTCCTTTAATTGGCTTACCAACTAAAGCAATATCGCCAATGACATCTAGCAATTTATGTCGAGCAGGTTCATTCTGAAATTTCAGACTTGTTGTGTTTACAATACCTTCTTTATCAATAGTTATATTGGCTTTGCCAAGTTGTTTGGCTAAAGCATCCAAATGGCTTTGCTCCACCGGGCGGTCAGCAATAACAATGGCGTTGTCTAAATCCCCTCCCTTGATAAGATTTTGTGCTAGTAGATGTTGTAGCTCATGCAGGAAAACAAAAGTTCTGGACGGTGCAATTTCTTCAGCATATTGCTGAATATCCTCCAGATAAGCATATTGCTGCCCCAGCAACTCCGAGTTAAAGTCAATCATCGTCGTCACTTGAAAAGTGTCTGCGGGAATAACCAACAACTCTACGCCTGTTTCTTCATCTTTGTAGGTAATAGGCTCTTCAATTTGAAAATATTCTCGCTCTTCCTGCTGTTCTTCTACCCCCGCCTCTAATATAGCATGAACAAAAGGCAATGCGCTACCATCCATAATCGGAATCTCAGGACCATCTAACTCTATCATAACATTATCAACGTTCAGCCCCATCAGTGCAGAAAGTAAATGTTCAACGGTGGATACTCTAGCATCGCCTTTTTCGAGCGTTGTAGAGCGGTTGGTTGAACTTACTCTATCTACGTCAGCCATGATAGTAGGCTGTTCCTCCAAATCAATTCTTTTGAATTTTATGCCATGATTTTCAGGAGCTGGAAAGAGCGTAGCAGTTACTTTTATTCCTGTGTGTAAGCCAATACCAGAAAGGGTTACTGACTTTTTTATCGTATGTTGCTTCATAGGTGAAGTATGAAAATTATTAATAAAGGTAAAGCTAATTTTCAAACTAAATATGCTTTTCCCAATATTGTGTCATATTTGGCAGATTACTATTCCTTTAATTTCTTCTCTATTCGATTCAATGTTCGGTATAATTCTGGAAGTTGTTTAAAAACAGTGTAAGCGCGAACATAGTTGTTGTAAGGTATGGCAGGACTTCCAAACCACTTGGAATTTTCTTCTGTAATATCTCCAGAAATACCACTTTGCGCCTGTATTTGCGTACCATCAGCGATATTAATGTGACCAGCAAAACCTACTTGTCCACCAATACGACAATTTTTGCCAATCTTAGTGCTGCCAGCAATACCCGTTTG
>DAITMC010000058.1:6181-8552 GCA_036835365.1 Saprospiraceae bacterium | reverse complement strand
GTCGCAATAGCAGTATAAACATTTTTTACTCGAATAATGGTGCTTCCAATAGGTTGGATAGGCTTGAAATCCTCATTTACTAATATGACTGAAGCAGTGGTCGTATATAAATAGGACTCATATTTGGGGTTGGCAAGAAAAGTAATTGTTCCTTCGCCGCCCTCTTCTATTTTGCTAGGTTGAGTGACAACTACATCAGGATTGCCTTCTAATGTACCCCCTAGTAATCCACAAATGGCGTTTGCTGTTAATTGCATATAACAAAGTTAGTTAGTTTGTTTCAATGTTCTTCAATTATTTTTTTAAAAACGTTAGTAGTGTTTAAAGTTTTTTTCAACCTTTCACTGCTCTACGCTATCAAGTAGTATATTGCTGACTGATTTACCATTTTATTTTATTATGTTACTTCCTTATGGTTGGAAAGACAATTATTTAATTCACATTTCTGAGGTACAGCGCGGGAAAACTACCTTGGTTTGTCCTTACTGTAAAGGCCTACTATTGGCAAAGAAAGGTAAAAAATTAGCGCATCATTTTGCGCATGTGGGCACAAGTTGCCAGCAAAGCTATGCTGCTCGCTTTTTTGGCTTATCTACCTCCCCTAATCTAAAGTTAAGTTTATCGGACTATACTATTGAAAAGCTATCGGATACCCGTAATTCCTTTCAAAAGCTATTGAAAAGGCGCGAATACCTTCGGCAAAAAGATCAATACAACAAAAGATGTATCCGCTCTTTAGTGAATCAATTATCAACTTATGGAGATGAAGATTTTGAGGCAGTGCGAAAATCTATTATTCAATACTGCCGTCGGGCACAGTCTCTTTTTCCCGTATGGGAAAAGCTACACAATAAACGCTTCTTACTTTACACCGATGGCACAACAATAATCAATTTTGAGGACTATCAATCAGCGCAGCATAGCTATTTTTATCCTCAACTTTTTCATCCACAAGTAATGGCACTTCAAGATTATCATCAAGCATTATATAGAATAGCAGAAGTAGAAGATAAAATAAAATACTATCAAGCGGATTGGCAATGGTTTAAGCAGTTTCAACTCTATTTTTTGAAAATAGAAGCAGGAGCGTATGCCACATTCTATAAAATTGGCTTAACCTCTCGGCAAATGCCAGTCAGGCTAAAAGAAATTCAAACCGACCTGAATACTATTTTTCAAAAAGTAGAAATTGAAGTGGTTTTTCTTTGTGCAGGTATCGCTTTTTTAGAAAATTTTTTTAAACAGAAATACCAACACAAAAGATACCGCATTGCTCAATTTACGGAATACTTTTACTTTGAGCCTTTTGAAATTGATGCTATCTTAAAAGAATTAGCATGGATAGCAAATTATCAAGCTCAATTTTATGTAAAATAGTTAGTCTCTACAACCCAATTGAATTTATTTCACTTTTACTTCGATGCTTTGGAGGCTTTACCTTGTGGAATTCATTGTCTAGGCACTCTAAAGCAAAATTCCATAAATCTTCATACGGAAGTATCTCAATTTCAGAGGCTTGGTTCGCCACATCAATAGAAACAGTTTCTAGTTGCTTTCTATACTTATCGGCTTTTCTAACCACCGCTGTTTTGTGAAATCCTGAAATAGGAATTTGTAATAGCATCTTAATGAAGCAGTTACTTCTAAAAGTATCATCTTTACGTAGGTAGCGAGAGCAGTATTTTTCTACGGCTTCAATTCTATCCACAGCGTCGTTATATTTGCGTTGGGAAATCATGAATAAGACCTGTATCACCAAGATAGGAATATTCATACCTCGTTTATCTTTAGAGAATATCGGCGTTTCGTTAAAAAACTTTCCTGGCTTGAATTTAGAAAAATTTTCATCTGACTCATTGATATCTACTCGTTTCATCATAACAAGGAATTGAAGGTAAGCCTCATAAATGCGCCATACTTCTTTGATGTTGGAAGGTAAAAACTGAAACCTTCGATGCACTGTTGTTTCCACAAATATATTGTATGCCTTTTGGTACTCTCTGGAGTGCATAGAAAGGAAAAAGTATAACTCTTTGTGTTTAAACCAATTGAAGGTACCTTCTTCGATAAACGCTAGGCATTCTTCTGCTACCTCTTTTCCATCCGTAAATTGGCGCAATTGAGTGTGGCAAATAAGTTGCTGATGTAAAAATATTTGAATGGGCAACCGAGCAACATACTCCTTCTGCTTGAAGAACTTAATGGCTTCATTGCATACTTCAATCGTGCGCTTGTAATCGTTTACACTGATATAGATTAATACTTTGATTAAACTTGACATGAAATGTAAACGGTAGCTACTATGCTTTTTTAAAGCAGGTTCAAGTCGCTTGTAAGCCTCTTTGGCTTTATTATGTAGTTCCTTTTGAGT
>DAITMC010000058.1:0-6081 GCA_036835365.1 Saprospiraceae bacterium | reverse complement strand
GCTTCATAGAATTCGTTGACCATTGATTTATTCTCCGTATTACTCGGCTTACCATTGCCACCAATTACTTCTATGGAGCGAACCTTATTCTTGTTTACGATGTGTACTAGCTCTTTTAGAATTTGCATAGTCTTTATTTATTGTGTCATTACAAAGTTAAGTAAAAATATATAGCGTATTTATTCAATTATAGCGTATGTTCAGCTAACGAGGAGTAATTAGTAATCGAATTGGGGTTATAGGTGAATGTCAAATCATACCAATCTACTTCAAATCAATACTTAAGTTCGTCAAAGCATTCTATGCTGTGAATTATTAAAACTTTATTTATATACAAATTTTAAATATTACAAATTTATAACATTTTCTAGGATTATCTATTAACTCATGAAAATATTGTTTAAATTATTTTTCTTCTATCAAAGAATAAAAAAATCAAAAAAATGTTACAACAAAATGAAAGTATATAAAAAAATAATATATTTGCATCATTAAATGACTGTTTAGATAAAATAAATATTACATATTACACTTGTTTTTTATTTAGAATGATATAAATATTTACCTCAACGAAATAATAGTATGACTTCAATTTATTTGAATGCTTCTCTAAAGTTTAATTACACACCACAAAAAGGCTTCCGTATTAAGTTGCATGTATTCAATCGCTAAAAAAATATTTATTTTTTTACTAATATTTAATTTAGCATGACTACGCTTATCTACAACAACACTTTTCAGACAACTAGGTCTGACATGAACGATGGTATTATTACAATTGAACATGTAACAGGACCTGGCTGCTAGTACGGCAAAGCAGCTTACATTGAAGTCTTCCAGCATAGTTATTCTTAATGATTGACTTGTTGGTACTACCAAAAGTTTCTGCGTGGGCATAGCTCACGCAGTTTTTTTATCCTTCTTCCGTTAAGAGCATTTTTTTGCGTATCAACTTAATCATACCAAAACCTACGGCAATAATTAAGAATAGTGCAGGAAACCCACCAAGATTAGAGGTCATTTTGATGCCATCAATTCCTGCAAAAGCCACCATAATCCATGCAATAGTACCCACCACTGTTCCCCAAATCAATTTAATCCAAAACGAAGGCTCTGGGCTTTCAGGTGATATGCCTGTGGCACTAATGCCACTCATGGCAGAGGTGTTTGAATCGGCAGCTGTTACATAAGATAGGAACGAAGTGACTAGGAAGACAATACTCATTACTTGAGGAATCGGCAGTTGTTGGAAAATAGCATAAATGACATACTCCGCACCTTGCTTTTGTAATACTTCATACAGGGGTGAAGTGTTGCTGGTAATGTCCATTTGGATGGAAGTACCACTAAAAATAATCATCCATAGTGTACCAAAGAGCGCGGGCAACAGTAAATTAAAATGGATATAGTCCCGAACAGTGTATCCATATGCTAAACGTCCCAAGAAAAGGGCGGTTACAGGAGTCCAAGCCAACCAATTTGCCCAATAAAATATCGTCCAACTATTCAGCCAGCTACTATCATTAATGCCTAGTGTGTAAGTACTTCTTGGAATAAAGTTTGAGCAATATTCCCAAAAACCTTGTAAGCCAAGTTTCAGCATAAAAAGTGTAGGTCCAAAAATGGCAACAAAAACAGCAATAACAATAAAAATAATAACATTGATATTAGAGAGTATGCGGATACCTTTGAGTAAGCCACTTGCCGCTGAAATAATAAACGAGGCTACGATGGCTAGCGTGATAAGACCTAGTGAAAATGGGGAGCTTTTTATACCTATCATCATTTCGATACCACCACTGATAGTAAGTATTCCTGCACCTAAGGAAGCCGCCATACCAGCCACTAGACTATACAAGCAAGTAGCGTCAATTGCTTTACCGATACGACCATGAGCACGTTTGCCTAGTAACGGATAGAGCAGAGAGCCTAAACTAAAGGGCTGTTTGAGGTTGTAATAGGTTAAAGCAAACATTAATCCCGCCAAAGTGTAGATAGCGTAAGGCGTAAACGTCCAGTGCATGAACATAGTGGACATGGAAAATTGAGCGGCTTCTAGTGAGTTTGCTTCAATATTTACGTTGTTAGGCGGTTGATGGAGATGGTATAATGGCTCGGCTGTTCCCCAGAATAAAATACCAATCGCTACGGTGGTAGTCAAAGTAATGGCAAACCAACGCCAACGGGAAAGCAGAGGAGTAGCTGCTAGTCCACCAATTCTAATTTTAGCAATAGGAGAAAAATAAATCCAAACACAAATCAGTAAGAAAAATAATGTCCCTAGTGCGTAAAGCCAACCAAACTTTTCTAAAATCCAGTCATTCAAAAAGGTAACTTTTTGTAGAAAGCGCTCTACATTAATAAGGCTATAAATAGTAGCCGCCAACAATACAAAAAAAGGAGGAAAAAAAACCCAGCGCCGTAATTTTAACATAATTAAGTATAAAACATCAAACAATGGTCTAAAATGGAAATTTTTTTTGTGGGTTGGTAAGAAATATAAAAAAAATGACGCTTACCTTAAAAAAATGGGCTAAAAAGAAAGCAGGCTATCTTATTATAGATAAGATAGCCTGCTTCACATTGGAGTGTTAATCGTTAGTTATTAATATCCTTCGTTCTGTGTTAAATAACCTGGCACGTTAGAAGCCCCATCAATTGCAGATTGAGGAATTGGGAAAACCCTTCTAAATTTATTGGTGCTGGTTTTTTCTACCCAAGTACCTTCAAATTTGCCAAAGCGAATCATATCGGTACGGCGCAGATGCTCCCAGTACAATTCAAAACCACGCTCGCGGAAAAGTAAATCTAAATTCATTTCTGTCAATGCTGGCGGAATAGGCTGACGGGCTGTTCTGGATTGTCTCACCGTATTCACGTCTGCTAAAGCAGCAGCAGCATCGTTATCCCTGCGCAATTTTGCTTCTGCTCTCATTAAATAAACATCTGCCAAACGCAGGACAACGATGTCGTGCTCACCTCTATTTCGTCCATCGGTTGTGGCTTGGCTAAATTCGTATTTGTGCACGCGATAGCCCGTTGGGTAATTGCTACCCGCAGTAGTAAAATCTACTGTTTCAGTGTGAATTACAGGTAAATCAAAGCGTCCTCTTCGGCGACTATCCAGTGGAATAATCTTGAATTTACCATCTTCGCAACGCTCATAACCTTGTTGTGTAATGGCTAAACCGTATTGTTGACCACGCAAAACACCTCTATCAATTCTAAATGTTGCACCATCCACGCATGTTGCGCCTTCGGGCAGATTGCGTTGGAAAAAGCGAGCATCCGCATCGGCTGGGTCAACTGGTGCATAAGCCTGTGCCCAAGTCTGGTAAAAATCAGCAGTGATAGCAGGACCATCTGTTCCGTTTGCACCATAAGCTCCAGGAATAGGGTGCTGATCGCCAGAAAGGGAAAAATAAGCCATTCGGTTATGACCGTTCAAATCGGGACGTTGGTCAATAGCAAAAATTAACTCTGAATTAGTATGATTATTATTGGAAAAGATATCGAAATATTCTGTGGATAAACGATATTTTCCAGAATTGATGATTTTATCGCAATTTTCTATTACTTTAGTCATATCGGCAGCATCAAATTTGAAAGCGTCTGCATAGCGGTCTTTATAAACGGCTGCATTTAGATATAATCTTGCGAGCAAAGCCTGTGCAGCAGCTTTAGTAATACGACCAGGTCCAACGTTATCTGCCAAGAAAGGCTCTACAGCTTCTAATTCATCTTTTATGTAATTGAAAGCTGCTTCACCCCGTAAAACGATGGAGTTATCGTTAATGTTTTCTTTCACAAAGACTACATTGTACAAATCTAACGTCATCCAAGAATAGAATGCTTTCAGGGCGCGTGCCTCTGCCAAATAGGTTGCCGCTACTGGGTCGTTGATGTTTGGCAACTCATTCACCGCAGTTACAGCTCTGGATAATGCTTGAAAAATCTCATTCCAAGTATTTCTCACGTTAGCAGTGTTCGCATCAAAAGTATGCGAGTGTAAAGCCACATAAATGCCATTATCTCCCCAGTCTGTTCCACCGCGATAAGGTAAAATAGCCTCATCCGAAGTAATTTGCTGCAACGCAAAATAGTTGGTGTGCAAATAAATTCTATTTAACCTAGCATAAGCAGGCGCTAATACTGCATCGGCGGATTCTCTTGGACTCAGGCTTGGTCCAGCTGTTTCATCTAAAATGATTTCTTTTAAGTCCGTGCAACTTTGAGTAGCGAATGCTAGCCCCAGAACGATAATTAGAAATAGTTTATAATTTTTCATTGTTATCAATTTATTATTTTAACGGTCAAGATTTGTGAAAAAATAGATGATTAAAACCCAACATTTACTCCAAAAACAAAGGTTCTTGCTCTTGGATAGCTTAAATTATCAATACCATAAGATAGAATGCCATCCACTTGACGGTCGGTGTCCACTTCTGGATCCCAGCCATCATATTTCGTAATCAAGAACAAGTTTTGTCCAGTGATAAAGAAATTCAAATCGTTTACATATTTGCTGAAGCCTAATTTTTGAGTATCCAATCGGTAACTCAATGTCAAGTTGTTCAAACGGAAAAAGTCGCCATTTTTAAGGAAGCGCGTAGAAATAGGCGCTGCATTGTTGGGTGATTCTTCAGGAAACTCTACAGAAGCAGGTGTACTGTTGTTGCCCTTAGTCAGCCGCAATTTGTAGAAATTGGCAAGTGCAGTGTTGTCAAAAATTTTGTTGCCTGCTAAACCATTGAAGTTCCCTAGTAGGCTCAACCCTTTGAAAGAAAGCCCACCAGTCAAGCTATAAATTTGTCTTGGCAATGCTGAACCCGCCGCTATACGGTCGTTGTTGCCAATAATGCCATCGCCATCTACATCAGTAAATCTATTCAAGCCATTTTCATCAAATCCGATAAATTCTTGCAAATAAAATGTGCCAATAGGTTGTCCATTCAAGTAGCCATTCACACGCGCTGAAGTCAAACCAGGACCGCTCACAGAGCCTGTAAAGATAACAGAGTAAGGTGAACCCGATACTTCGTTATTGATGAAAGTAACGTTACCTCCTAATTCAAAACCAAAGCCATTGTTAGCAGCGTGGCGGTAGTTCAACTCTAATTCAACGCCTTCATTTTTGATTTCCATGTCTTTTACATTCGTCCAAAAAGTAGTTGCCGGCTGAACAGGGTCGGCGGGCACCACTTCCAAGAGAATGTTAGTAGAAACCTTGTTGAAATAGTCCACTGTACCTGATAAAGCACCATTGAAAAGTGCAAAATCTAGCCCAATGTTAGCTTGTTGAGAAACCTCCCATTGAATATCTGGATTCGCCAATCGAGCAAAAGAAGTACCTACGGGATAAGCACCTTCCCCTAATGGATAGCTCGATGTAGCAGATACGGATGCAGTGAAAAGCGGTTGCGTAATTTTTGAAGGAATCTCCTGATTACCAGTTTGTCCCCAACCTGCTCTCAATTTCAAATCATTGAATGGTGTATTTTGCATGAAAGGCTCATCCGAGATGCGCCAAGCAGCCGAGAAGGATGGAAAAATACCGTATTTGTTATTGTCCCCAAATTTGGAAGAACCATCCGCACGCAAGGTAGCAGTGAACAAGTATTTGTCCTGTAAACCTACATTGACACGACCAAAGAAAGATTGTAATTCGTTAATCAACGCAAAACCCGTAGGGCGGTTATTGTTCAAGTCCAAACCTTGTCCTAGACTTGGATTGTTGATAGGCTCAATCTCAGAAACAGGAAATTTATTAATGCTTGAACTTCTACCAGCGATAAAGAACCGCTGATAGGAATGACCTGCCAAAACAGTAAAATCAGTTGTACCAAATTTTTTATCGTACGTAATGTAATTTTCAATCAAGCGGTTGGTATTCTCGTTGATATTGGTCTGCAACCTGCCTTCTCTTACTGGCAATGTGCTAGCGAAACTTTGAAAATCTCTTACGCCAGTGGACTGGTCGATACCAAAGTTCAACTTGTACGTCAATCCCTTGACGATTTCCAAAGAAGGGGAAAGGTTACCGAGGATACGGGTTGTTTTAGAAATATCTTCAAAAATTTC
>DAITMC010000057.1:0-16598 GCA_036835365.1 Saprospiraceae bacterium | reverse complement strand
GCAAGCACAACAAACAGTACAAAATCTTATTGATGAAAATGAGAAGATAAGAAGTGAAGTAAAGCAACTAATTAAGCAACAAAACCCAAGTGCAGAAGTAAACGACGATGATTACATTTTCATTACGGCTGTTACCAAATACTTACCAGTCGGACTAGTAGGGTTGCTACTTGCTGTCATCTTCTCTGCCGCTATGTCTTCCACTTCTTCAGAATTAAATGCCCTAGCTACTACTTCCATTGTTGACCTCTATCGGCGCTCTCTTGCACAACACCGAACGGATAAGCATTACCTTAATATGTCTAAAGTATTTACGGTTTTATGGGGAGCTATTGCCCTACTTTTTGCCGCAACTGCGTCCCTATTTGATAATTTAATTGAAGCGGTCAATATTGTTGGCTCTATTTTTTATGGTACTATTTTAGGTATTTTTATCGTCGCATTTTTTCTAAAGAAAGTAGGCGGCAATGCGGTTTTTATAGCTGCTTTAGTTGCAGAATGTATTGTTATAACTATCTTTATTTTAGACCAATACGAATATGTAAAAATTGCTTATTTGTGGCTCAATCTCATTGGTTGTTTACTCGTCATGTTGTTTAGCCTAATTTTTCAAGCAGGCAGCAAAGTAACAACGAATAAACTAACCGTAGAATAAACTATTAGCCTATATATATATATGGTACACGGAACACACAATGCTCTACCCGATCAGCGCAATGAACAAGTATTGATTTATATTAATGGAGCATTTTTTCCTAGAAGCGAAGCCAAAATCTCTGTTTTTGATAGTGGCTACCTCATCGGCGATGGCATCTGGGAAGCAGTACGCCTGCATCATGGCGTATTGGTCTTTTTGGATAAACACCTAGATCGGCTTTGGGCTGCCGCTGCAACGACCGGAATGGACTTAAAAATGACAAAACAAGAACTTGAAGACAAAATCCGTAAAACATTAGCCATCAACAATATGAACCATGGTGTTCATGTGCGTTTCATGCTCACACGAGGCATTAAGAAAACCCCTTCCCAAGACCCTCGCCTGACCATTAGTGGACCAAATTTGGTCATTATCCCAGAATACAAACAGGCGGATGAAGCAGGTCGGAAAAAGGGAATTACCTTATTCACGGCTACCATAAGGCGTGGTTCTGCAGACTATCTCGACCCGCGTTTGAATTGCCATAGCAAATTGCACGAAGTGATGGCATTAATACAAGCTATTGAGGCAGGAGCAGATGAGGCATTAATGCTTGATATTCATGGATTTGTAGCTACTTGCAATGCTACCAATTTTTTTATCATTAGAAATAATCAAGTTTGGACTTCGACAGGACAGTATTGTATGAATGGCATCACAAGAGGTGCAATCATTGAGGTTTGTCAACAAAATAATATTCCAGTTTTTGAGAAAAATTTCTCTTTGTTCGATGTATATTCAGCAGATGAAGCCTTTGTAACAGGTACTTTTGGCGGTGTTACCCCTGTTGTGAAAATTGATGGCAGAATAATTGGTGAAGGAAAGTATAGTAAAATAACCCATCAACTGCACGAGCTTTACCACCAACTCATTGATTTACAAGTAAAAAAAACAAAATGATCATGTCAGAGAATCAACGATTGATTAGCCTTTGGTCAAGCCCACGCAATGTATCTACTGCCTTAATGTACGCCTTTGCGCAACGACCCGATACCGTAGTGTATGATGAGCCGCTTTATGCGCATTATCTTTCTAAAACAAATGCAAAAAATTATCATCCAGGAGCAGCACAGATAATGGCTAATATGGAAAATGAGGGTAAAAAAGTGATTGATATGATGCTGGGTAGCCATACTCGCCCTGTTGCTTTTTTTAAAAATATGACCCACCACTTGGTAGCACTAGATTGGTCATTTCTACACCAGATGACCAATGTGTTACTCACTCGCCACCCAAAAGAAATGCTCCTTTCTTTTATCCATCAAATTAAAACACCAACTATGCAAGATGTTGGCTACGCTAAGCAAATGGAGTTACTCTGTTATTTGCAGGATAATAATCTAAAATTTGTCGTTTTGGAGAATAAAGGTTTGTTGCTTCATCCTAAGAAAGTGCTTCAAATACTATGCAAACAAATTGAAATCCCATTTATGGAAAAAATGCTTTCATGGGAGAAAGGGGCACGACCAGAAGACGGCATTTGGGCGAAATACTGGTATCAAAATGTGCATCAATCTAATGGTTTTGGTCAGTACAGCCCTAAAACAGAAGCACTACCGAAACAACTTTTACCCCTTTTTGAGCAGTGTTTACCTTTTTATGAGCAATTGAAAGCACTGGCGATTAGCGTATGAGCCTATTTTACAACTTTAAACCTGCTAAGTAACTATTCAACAAACTTTCTCTTGGATTATAAGTTATTTTTATAAATTTGTTCTTTCAGCGAAAATTCGCTAATATTGCATTTATATTTGTTTGTCTCAAACCTAACTAAACATCTATTATATGAGGAGAATAAAAAAAGTGGCAGTTCTTGGCTCAGGCGTTATGGGGTCAGGCATTGCTGCACACTTTGCCAACATTGGCTTAGAAGTATTATTGCTTGATATTGTGCCTAGAAATTTGCCCGAAAACAAGCAAAATGATAAAACTTCCCGCAATAGCATTGCAGATGGAGCCATACAAAGGGCTTTAAAAGGCAAGCCAGCACCATTTTACAAGAACAACTTTGCACATCGAATCGCAACAGGTAATTTTGAAGATGACTTACCTAAAATCAAAGACTGCGATTGGATTATTGAGGTAGTGGTCGAAAACCTAGACATTAAAAAGCAGCTCTTTGAACGTGTAGAACAATACAGAAAACAAGGAGCTATTATCAGCTCTAACACTTCTAGTATTCCCATTCATTTAATGACCGAACACAGAAGCGACGATTTTAAAAAGCATTTTTGTGGAACGCACTTTTTCAATCCAGTGCGCTACATGCGCCTATTTGAAGTTATTCCTACTCAAGATACTTCACAAGAAGTAGTAGATTTTTTGATGCACTACGGCGACGTCTATTTAGGAAAACAAACGGTGCTTTGTAAAGATACCCCAGCCTTTATTGCCAATAGAATTGGTGTTTACTCAGGTGTGTTTTTACTAGAACTCACTGATAGATATGGTCTGCGCATTGAAGATGTAGATGCTTTGACGGGTCCAGCTATTGCACGTCCTAAAACTGGAACATTCCGACTTCAAGACTTGGTAGGTTTAGATACTAATGACAAGGTCGTAAATTTTGTAAAAAGTGCTGCACCTGACGATGAATATATTGCAACAATTAAAAATAAACCTAATCCTAAATATATTGACTTTTTGTTAGAGCACAATTTTTTGGGCGACAAATCAGGACAAGGATTTTACAAAAAAACAGATCAGCGCAACGAAAAAGGTGAGCGTATTATTTATGCACTTAACCTCCAAACATTAGCATATGAGCCTAGCCAAAAACCAAGTATTCCTAGCCTGAAAGCAGCCAAGCAAATTGATTCAAGTGCACATCGCGTGAAGGCAATGCTGGAGGCACAAGATCAAGGTGGTGAATTTTTGAGGGCTTATTTTGCAGGGTTGCTGGCTTATTCCTCGAATAGAATCCCCGAAATTGCAGATGCTTTATATAGTATTGACGATGCTATGCGTACGGGTTATGCCTGGGAAATGGGATGTTTTGAATACTGGGATGTCATTGGTGTAGCAGAAGGCGTAAAATTGGCAGAATCGCACGATGAAACCGTAGCAGATTGGGTAAAAGAAATGTTAGCCACAGGGCATACCTCCTTTTACAAAAGAACTGGGGGTCAACGCTACTACTACGATGTTGCCTCCAAAGAATATCAGAAAGTACCAGGCACGGAAGCCTTTATCATATTGGATAACTATCGAGACCAAGCCCCCGTATTCAAAAATAGCGAAGTGGTGTTACACGACATTGGCGATGGCGTATTGAATTTGGAGTTCAGAAGTAAGGCAAATTCTATGGGAGAAGGCGTACTGCGCGGGATGAACAAAGCTATTGAAATAGCTGAAGAGGGTTGGAATGGTTTAGTCATTGGCAACAATGCTACTAATTTTTCTGTGGGAGCTAACCTAATGATGATGGCTCAACTTGCTTATCAACAAGAGTGGGACGAATTAAATATGGCAATTCACCTATTTCAGCAAACAACCATGCGTTGTCGCTACTCTTCCATCCCTGTGGTAGCTGCCACACAAGGATACGTTTTTGGAGGTGGTTGCGAAACAGTGATGCACTGCGACGCTGCTGTTGCTGCTGCGGAGTCTTATATCGGCTTAGTAGAAGTAGGTGTTGGTATTTTGCCCGCAGGGGGTGGAACTAAAGAATTTGCTTTGCGTGCATCGGATTCTTTCAAGGATGGCGATGTGATGATTCCTACAATTATTGAAAAATTTAGAACGATTGCACTGGCAGCCGTCGCTACTTCTGCACATGAGGCTTTTGATAAGGGCTATTTGTTGGAAACCAAAGATAGTGTAGTGCTGAATGTGAAACGAAATATTGCAGAAGCCAAGAAAAAAGTACTCGAATTGGCAAATAATTATGTTCAACCATTAAAAAGAGAAGATATTACCGTACTAGGCCGCTCAGGAATTGCAGCACTTTATGCCGCTGCCAATGAACTACAAAGAGGAAAATACGCTTCAACACATGACATCAAGATTGCTAGAAAAATTGCTTATGTGCTTTGCGGAGGCGATCTCACAGGCATTCAGCAAGTGAGTGAGCAATATTTGTTAGATTTAGAAAGAGAAGCGATGTTGAGCTTAGTTGCAGAACCTAAAACAATGGAACGCATACAAAGTATGTTAACAACAAATAAGCCATTGCGCAATTAATCGAAGAAAATAATTAATCAATTTTAAATATCATTCAACCTAAATGGTTGATTTACAATAAAATAAAAATGGAAGCATATATCGTTAAAGCATATCGATCTGCGGTAGGACGAGCAAAAAAGGGAGGCTTCAAGAATTACCGTTCAGATGATTTAGCTGTGGATGTTATTCAACATTTATTGCAACAAACTCCAGAACTCGACCCACACTTGGTGGACGATTTGATTGTCGGTTGTGCCAATCCTGAAGGAGAGCAAGGCTTACAAATTGGTCGTCAAATCTCAGTTCGGGCATTAGGCAAACCTGTTCCAGGAGTTACGGTCAATCGCTACTGTGCTTCTGGATTAGAAACTATTGCCATTGCTACCGCTAAAATAAAAGCAGGCATGGGCGAAATTTTTATTGCCGGTGGCACAGAAAGCATGAGCATGATTCCTATGACAGGCTATAAACTTGCGCCTAATTACAACGTGGCAAAAGATACGCCTGACTATGTAGTCAGCATGGGTATCACTGCTGAGGCAGTTGCTGATAAATATAAAATTTCAAGAGATAGCGCAGACCAATTTGCATTGCGTTCGCATACATTAGCAGCCAAAGCTATTGAAGAAGGTAAGTTCCATGACGAGATTGTACCTATCGAAGTGCCAGAGGTATTTGTAAAAGATGGAAAGCGCATCGAAAAATCACATCTCGTTACTATGGATGAAGGCGTGCGTAAAGACACTTCAATCGAAGCGTTAAATAGTCTTCGACCTGTTTTTGCACAAGGTGGCGTAGTCACGGCAGGTAATTCTTCTCAAACTTCTGACGGTGCATCTTTTGTATTGGTCATGAGCGAACGAATGATGAAATCACTTAATTTACAACCAATTGCTCGACTAGCTGCTTGCGCCGTTGGCGGCGTTGACCCACTTTACATGGGTATAGGACCTTGCGTAGCCATTCCCAAAGCCCTACAACAGGCGGGGCTGAGATTAAATGATATTGACCTTGTTGAATTGAACGAAGCTTTTGCTACTCAAGCATTGGCTGTTATCCAAGAAGTTGGTTTAAATCCGGATATTGTGAACGTCAATGGTGGAGCTATCGCACTTGGGCATCCACTAGGCTGCACGGGCGCAAAACTTTCTACACAACTTCTCAACGAAATGAGAAGGAGAAATGGCAAATATGGTATTGTTACTGCTTGTGTTGGCGGTGGTCAAGGCATTGCAGGGGTATATGAATTGCTTAATTAGTCGTAAAAGCCATAGTAACTTGCCTAACCACTTCCCAGTGGTTGGGCATTCTTTTGTCAAAATTTGTTCGACCTATTGAATTTCAGATTAAATCATTGTATATTTGAACTTAATGAGAACAAAGTACTTGTGCAAATAATGTTTCTCCAAGCTCTAGCGTTTTTGGGTATAGTTAAATATTGTTTTGCTAATTTTTAATATAAATTTACAAGGTTATGAGTATATTCAGTCCTGACTACATATTAATTTTTTCCGTGTGTTTATCAGCAGCCACATACGGTTTGTTTCGTATGATTAACGATGTTAGAAACGATTCAAATGAAGATGATGACTGGCGCAATGGTGGCAAAGACAATAATGATATTGACCCTATTCTAGACCTACCAGAAGGGGTAGTAACTATGGATGAGTTTGAGAGAGAACAGCTTAAAAAGCAAGATATGATAGGGGCATAAATGAATGACAAGACTACCAATCAAACAAGTCAAGCATTCAAACCATTATAACTGTCTTAAAAAGGCAAGCATAATAGGTTTAATGAATAAGGGCTTTCGTATTATAAATAATAGTATGCCCATTAAAAAATAGCCTCCAGCAATGATTAAGAATGCTTTAACATAGTTTTCAAGTAATTCGCCTAGATATAATGCCAACGCCACAGTAATTAGTGTGAATATAATAATTGCGACGCTTCCTAGCAAGAAGGAAACAACAATAAATGCAATTGATTTTGAAAGCCTTTCTACCAATTCTAGCTTTAATAGTTCAATCTGCGCATCAGCATATTCTTGTGCATAGCCTGCTACTTTGCCAACCTCTTCTAAAAAGTCGGTCTTTTCTTCCATACTATTATAATAGTCTAAGTAATTATCTAATTTGTACCGTTATTGGTAAAGTTATCTGCCTTTTGGTTATCCATTTCTTCTTTTGCTTTGCGCATTCCACGTTGAAAGCTATTTTCTACCTTTTCCACTGTTGACTTTGCGCTATCTGCTACCTCTTCAATAGTACCTCTTAGCGTATTACTCAATTCACTAGCATATTCACGCCCCCTTTGCAAAGTGCTGTCTAAATTTTCTGAAAAATATCCCAACTGTTCTTGTGCCTGATTAGTAAGTCGCCGACCAAATTCATTAGCCCTCTTTGAAGTTTCCTTTCTCCATGCTTTCCCTTCTTCAGTGGTTAAAAAGTAAGTAACTACTGCGCCTGCAGTTGCACCAAGTAAAAAATATAAACTTCTCTTGCGATTTCTATTTGATGATTTCCCTTCCATTATTTATGTTATTTTTAATTTTTAAAATATTTTTGGTCTTGTGTTTAGAAAATAAATAAAGCTATTTAAACTATTCCTTAAACAAATTAACGCTAAAAAAAGATTACATTGTGAATTTATTAGACCAATGATTGAGCAAAAATCGGCCATATTAGAACTTCACTATTTACCCTGTATCCAATACTTCACTAAAATATGCTACCATCCAACTATTTGGCTAGAACAACAAGAGCATTACAGCAAAAGAAGCTATCGAAATAGATGTCATATCGCTACTCCTAACGGGATACTTCGACTTTCCATTCCTTTAGAAAAAGGTAAAAACCAGCAAATGCCAATTCGAGATGTTAGGATTTCCTACGACGAATCTTGGCAAAAGGATCACTTAAAAAGCATATATACGGCTTATGGAAATGCACCTTTTTTTAAAGATTACATTGAAGAATTAATGCCCTTTTATAGAAAAAAATATATTTACTTATTTGATTTCAATTTAATCTTACTTGAATGGCTGATTAATTTATATCAAATAGAAACAACCATAAAACTAACGACAAAATATAGCAAAAAAATAGAAGAAATGGTTGATTATCGAAATTTTATTTTACCTCAATCTGAACAATCAATGGCTGATTGTAATTTTTTACCAATCACTTACGCTCAAGTTTTTGAAGAAAGAAACGGTTTTATTCCAAATTTAAGTATCTTAGATTTACTTTTTTGTACCGGACCTCAAGCTATTTTAATTCTTGAAAGCTCAATCAAAATATGACTAGAATACTCGATCAGCGTTTACAACAATACAAGACTAAAATCGCCGAAATCGTGAAAAACCTACACGATTTGACCATTAGCATAGGGCATAAGGAACTAGCTCAAACAGTGAGCGATTTGCGATTGCGCATCAATGAACCTTTTATGTTTGTTATTGTAGGTGAAGTAAAAGCGGGTAAAAGTAGTTTTATTAATGCCCTACTCGACACTGGCAAGGAGATTACTAAAGTTGCGCCACAACCCATGACAGATACTATTCAGCAAATTATATTTGGCGAACAAGAAGAAGTGATGGTCATTAATGAGTATCTAAAAAAGATTTATCAACCTATTGATATTTTAAAAGAAATTGCTATTGTGGATACGCCAGGCACAAACACGATAGTAGCGAATCATCAAGAAATTACAGAGCGTTTCGTACCCGCGTCTGATTTGATTGTGTTTGTCTTTGAAGCCAAAAATCCTTATCGAGAATCTTCTTGGACTTTCTTTGATTTTATTCATTCAGAATGGCGAAAAAAAATAATTTTTGTATTACAACAAAAGGATTTAATCTCGGAAGAAGACCTAAAAGTTAATGAAAAAGGAGTTAGAGACTATGCAGAAAAAAAAGGAATTGTCAACCCATTCATTTTTGCTGTATCGGCAAAACTAGAAATTGAGGGTAATAGAGCAGCGAGTGGGTTTGAAGCAGTGAAGTCGTATATTCGAGAAAATATAACGGGTGGTAAAGCTCCTATTTTAAAACTTCAAAATAGTATTCATCTTTCAACTAATATTAATCATCGGATTTTAAAGGGTTTAGATGTCAGGAAACAACAATGGCAAGCGGATACAATTTTCAGGGAGGACATCAAAAAAGCGTTGCAACAACAAGCAGTAAAATCAAATAATCAAGTAGAAATATTAGTAGAAAATTTGATAGCAGGCTACAATCAAATTACTAGCGAAAAAGAACAGGAACTCAGTGCTGGATTAAATTTCATACCGCTAATGCGTCGTTCTTTTACTTCTATTTTTGATAAAAAATCTTCCGCAAAAGAGTGGTTAGAGCAACTAGCTAAAAATTTAGAAAAAGACTTGAATACAGCGTTAAATTTCAAACTAAATCACAGTATCAATGATCTTGCCGATAGCATCCAACAGATGGCAAAAATGATAGATTTAAAAATTCAAAATAGCCAAACTATTTTAAAAAATAATCATGATATTTTTTCTGATATAGCTGAAAGGAGAAGTAATGTACTCAAAGAGCTACAAGAAACCTTTTCTAAGTTTATGAATCAAACTGATAATTTCAAAGACGATAATTTATTTCCAGACCGTAGAAATTTTGAAACTAATTTAATGTCGGGTAGTGGTATCGCTGTAATTGGTGCTATTTTAGCTGCTGTTACTCAAGGGGCAATTTTCGATATTACAGGCGGGGTTATTACTACGGTGGGCATTCTTTTTGCCGGTATTTCTACTTCTCTAAAACGTAGGAAAGCTATAAATGGTTATAAAAAAGAGGTAGCTAATGGGCGAGAGAAAATTAATAAAGAAATTACAGAAAAACTTAAAACTTATATTAAAAATATTAGTCAGAAAATAGATGATAATTTTTTAGAATTTGATCGTCATTTAGAACTAGAGCATCAACAAATTGACTTTTTAGAAAAAAAACAAATTACCATAGCTCAAGAATTAACTAGCATTTTAGGAGAACTTAAATGAAAACAGGATGAAATCTACTACACTATTAGAGGATAATCAGCAAATTATAGCTAGTAAAAAAAATAAAAACAAGAAGCATAAAGAGACTTATTCACAACTTTATCCTGAGATTGAGGATTGGCCCATTTATAAATTACATGCCAATAGAGCACAATTTATAAAGGATATTGAACAGTTTGTTTTTGAGCGAATTACGAATAAAAATAATGACCTAGAAGATATTATTACAAAAACACTTTATCAAGAGAAAAATAGAATAAAAAATGAACGTTGGAAGGTTGATCCCGCAGATGAATCAAAATTTTGGAGTAGAATAGGAAGCGAATTAATTAAGAAATCATTAGATCAAGACCCTGCTAAAGCTAAAGAAATCAACGAAAGGCTGTTAAGAGAAATCATAAACCGATATGCAGAAGAAATTGTAGGTACTTTTAGTAAACGTATTTTTTTATTTGCTCGTTGGTTTTTGACGAAATTTTTCTCGCGATTGTTAAATGCTGTCAATGGAAAAATCTGGAAAACGCGCTATCGTTTATACGACCATTTAAAAGCGACAGGCGATATAGAAACTATAAGGAATTTAATGCAAAAAGGCACGGTTGTTGTACTGCCTACCCACTTTAGTAATATAGATTCTGTACTGATTGGTTATGTTTTGGATGGAATTTTAGGGTTACCTGTTTTTTCCTATGGTGCGGGATTAAATTTATATAATTCAGGAGTGGCAGCCTACTTTATGAATCGAATAGGTGCCTATCGAGTGGATAGAAGAAAAAAGAACCCTATTTATTTAGAAACTATAAAAGCCATGTCTTACTTAGCAACCAGAAAAGGGGTGAATTCTATTTTTTTCCCAGGAGGCACTAGATCGAGGTCAGGAATGCTAGAGTCGAAATTAAAACTAGGATTACTGGGCACACTAATAGAGGCGCAAAGAGCTAATTATCAAGAAGGTAGAGAAGATAAAATCTTTATTGTTCCCGCCATACTAGGTTATCATTTTGTGCTAGAAGGTAAGTTTTTAGTAGAAAGTCATCTAAAACAGACAGGGAAAGAGCTTTATTTAAAATCAAAAGACAAATCCAATAGCATAAGAAAATTTATACAATTCGCTTGGACACTTTTCTGGACTTCCAATGAAATTGTAGTAGCATTTGGTAAACCACTAGATGTCATGGGCAACTTTGTAGATAAAAATGGTAATAGCTATGGAAAAACGGGTCAAAAAGTAAATTTATGTGATTATTTTACTCATCTTGATCGCATCAACCAAGATGTACAGCGCGAGTCGGTTTACACTAAAAATTTGGCAGATAAAATAGTAGAGCGTTATAAAAAAGATAATTTAGTACTTTCTAGCCACTTAGTAGCTTTTGCTGCGTTCAATTTATTACGTCGGGAGCATCCAGAACTTGATCTTTATGGTATTTTGCGTTTGTCTTGCAAATCCGTTGAATTTTCAAAACGAAAATTAATTGGTTTGTTAAGCCAACTTCAAGGTGTTTTAGTTAAAATGGAAACGCAAGAGGAAATTCAATTAACTGATGCTATAAGAAATCAGAGTGCTTTGCTGCTCAAAGATGGGTTAAAAAAATTAGGTGCTTATCATGCCACTAAACCACTTAAAATTCATAAAGGAAAGATTATTAGTCAAAGTTTTTCTTTGCTTTATTATTATCAAAATCGCTTAGAAGGCTATGAGTTAGCACATCAAATTGATTGGAATTCAATTTAATTTGATGTTGTTGTAAAATCGCCTTGCATATTAATTTTTTGCTTCCAAAAGCTAGTCGTTTGGTCTAAAAGAACGGCCAGCTCTGCTCTCGTGATAAAACGGTTCAAATCAAAATTAGAAAGTTGCCATTCTTTGTCCCAAGCATTTTTTATATTTTCAACAAAATTATCTATGGTTACTGAATGACTCGCAGTAGAATCATGTTGGCAGTATTGAAATATAATAGCACTTGCTTTTTCAACAGTAAGCATTTTATTTTCTGTTGTTCTTGTATCTAAATTTGACCCATAATTACTGATATTTTCAAAGAATATACGCTCATTTATTAAGCTATCTGGGTAAAACCAAGTTTGATTTGACCATTTATAAGGTATGCCTTTTCCTCGCAAAAGACCTACGGCAGCTACCCTTTGAATATTTTTAAAATGAGGATGATTAGGATTAACATCTATAAAAGGCAATAAATATCCATTGGCATCAAGTAACTTTTCCTGTACATTTCTAATATTGACATCGCTAGGTGCTATATTTTCTGCTATTGCTACGGCAGCTACTAAGCCTGCCACTTGACCAATCTGGATAATAACGGGTTGTAAGCGGGAAGCTCCATTCACAATATTAGTAACTGATATGGCTTTATCCGCCATTATAAAATAGGGCACATTTTTAGGTAAAAGTGTACCTATCGGGATACTAAAGGAAGGAACAGGTGGAAAATTAATTTCAGGCGCATCGGGTCTTTCCTTATGATGGTGGTCTATGGGGTAATCCCCTACTGCGATGCCCGTTCTATATACATTAAAGCCATAAGGATCGAGCATATGATTGACATTTAGCTGTACTAAACCCTCTATTCTTCTACCTTCTCGATGGTAAGGCATGAGTGGCAGGGCATCCTCCGTAGGAAATTCATCCTCTGCTAAGCCAAGATGTTGATAACCCAATTCTGTTTGGATATAATAAATAAACTGTAACGTTTTATTTTTAGCTGCCTGATAAGCAATTTTTCTAGCTTCATCGGATTGTTCTACTATATTAACATAATAATCATTGCCTTTTATGGGCCAATTAATCATATATTTCGAGTTGGGTAATTTGCCATAGTCGAGCATAGTAGCGCATGGATGGGGCTTTGCTGTTGGATCATCGCAGTTTTGCTGGCAAGCGCATTTGAATCTTGCTGCATCATAGTCTTTGGGGCGAGTAATAGTTTTATTTGCTCCCTCGCCATAGTCTTTTAAAATAGCGGCATAGGTTAAGTCTTGAATAATATCGTTGGCTTTTTCTGGTGCCATTGCTTCGCCAGTGCTTTTGCCTGCATCCATACCTAATGCGTATGCTACACCTGCCTTGGCTGCCACATCCCCCAAATCCGTTCCATCTATCACTATTTTTGCGGAAATAAACCTTTTTAATGTTCCCTCTAGAATCGTGATGCGCCAGTTATTTCCTCGCTCTATTTCAATAAAATCGGTATGGTATAGAATAGTTAAATTAGGCAATTTAGCTGCCATTTGTTTCCAATAGTAGTCCCCAACATGAGGTTCAAACAAAGTGTGGCTAACCCAACCTGTGGAGATAGCGTCGGCACTACCGTAGTGCTTTCTTAGTGAATCTCGAAACTCACCCCATAAACCGGCGGGCAATTCATTATTACCATCTATTGCACTCACGCCCGCTGATGTTAACATACCTCCCAACCAGGGTAATGGATTGACAAGGATAGTTTTTGCACCACTTCTAGCAGCTTGAATAGCGGCAGTAGTAGCACCAGTACCCTCGCCAATGACCAACACCTCTGTTGTTATTACATCTTCTTGAGTACATCTTATTATAGTACAAGCAATTGGTAAGAAAAATAGCAAAAGCAGTATTCTCGTTTTCAATTTATTGGACATGGTAAATAGATTGAGTAAACTATTATTTTTCGTTTTATAATTCATTTTTCTTAATGCTACTAGCAGCATAATTAGCTGCTCTAGCGGCTAATGCCATGAAAGTGAGCGATGGGTTTTGTACTCCTGTGGAAGTCATACAAGCACCGTCTGTTACAAACACATTTGGGCAAGCGTGCATTTGATTCCATTGATTGAGTAGGGATGTTTTAGGGTCATTGCCCATGCGTACGCCTCCCATCTCGTGGATGTCCAAACCTGGAGATTGTTGACTATCGTGTACTTTGATATTGGTGCAAGCGGCAGCTTTCAGCATTGCTTCGGCTTCTTGTAAGAAGTCCTTCAAAAGTTTTTCATCATTTTCATCATAATCTATGGATGTAATGAGTTGTGGAATGCCCCATTCATCTACCTTATCATTGCTGAGGCGAACATGGTTACTTAGTTTAGGAATTGTCTCTCCTTGCATCATCATATAAATGCTCCAATGACCAGGTTGGGTAATCTTGGCTTTATAATCAGCACCAATTTGTTCACCTTCTACGAATCTATTCCACCCCATTCGCGATGCAGTAAAAAAGGTCATATAGCCGCCTTGAAAGTCCATTTCTTGATAGCGAACATTTCTAAAGTTGGGTATCATAATGGAAGTTGGTCGCCTTCCATAGTAGTAACTATCCAGCGCCCCTGTAAATTCCGCCGTTAATGCGCCTCGATAATTGTGAAACGCAACATACCTACCAAGTAAACCATTATCATTGCCCAATCCATTTGGAAAACGATTTGATTTAGAATTGAGTAAAATTAAATTGCTATTTAAGCAAGCGGCATTCACGAAGATTACTTTAGCAAAAAAATAATGTGTTGCCTTAGTCAAGCGATCTATCACTTTTACACCGATCGCTTTTTTTAATTCGTCATCATAAATAATAGAATCAACAACGCTATCTGCTCGAAGCGTCAAATACCCTGTTTTGGCGGCATGAGGCAATGTAGAAGCATTCGCACTAAAATAAGCACCATACGGACAGCCTCGGTAGCATAAGTTCCTAGCTTGGCATTTTCCTCTGCCTTGCTCAAGATGAATAGGTTGTGGTTCAGTTAGATGCGCACAACGCCCTATGATGGCAGGCCGATCAGGATATTGCTTGGTAATGGCGCGACCAATCATTCTTTCTGCTTCGTTCATCTCCCAAGCGGGAAGACTCTCACTATCCGGTAGGGTTTCTAAACCATCTTTATTACCACTGATGCCTACAAATTTTTCTACATGACTATACCAAGATGCAATATCTTCATAGCCTATGGGCCACTTTATGGTGTAGCCATATTTAGAAGGATTTTCAAATTCATATTTGCTCCAACGTTGAGTTTGACGTGCCCAAATTAAGGACTTTCCCCCCACTTGATAGCCCCGAATCCAGTCGTAAGGCTTTTCTTGGATGTAGGGATGCTCCTGATCTTTGACAAAAAAATGTTTTGTGGATTCATCAAGGGCATAGCAACGACTGACTACTGGGTTTTCTTCTTTGAACTGTCTTGGCAACTGATTGCGTAAGTCTGTATCCCAAGTATTCATCATCGCCGTAGGATAATCGCCGTGTTTTACCTCTCGTCCTCTTTCTAAGACCAACGTTTTTAGTCCTTGTTCACACATTTCTTTAGCCGCCCAGCTTCCGCTAATACCCGAACCAATCACAATGGCATCAAAGGTGTTAGCACTATTTTTTGCTATATCTTTAAATGAACTCATTAGGATTCTATTTTGAATTAAATTGCTGAAAAAATTTATAAAGCCCAAGCCTTATCCCCTGCTTGAAAGGGATAGCTTCCTACAAATTCACCCGGAACAGGCAAGTAGCGCAATGCTTGCGTAGCCCCTTCCTTAGAAGTAAAATACCCAAATAATACTAAATTTTTGAGTAGTTTAAAATAATGAATATCTGCTTCTGAAGGAGTTGTATTGGCAGTTTGATCCAATTCAACTAAAAACTGCTGGCGCGCTGCTTGGGACAGTTTAAGGAAAGATTTTCCCATTTTTTCTTTACACTCCACACGAAATTCGGCTATTCCTTGACGAAGTTTCTCTTGATTTTCAGGAGAGTAGCAACGAGCCACATAAATATCCATGAAATTACCAATCTTACTTGCTTTAGCACCTGGTGAGTCCAAAGTAGTTGGAATAATAGTTTCACCAATTTCATCCAAAAGTGAAATATCATTCATTTGAAAGAAAATAGGCTCATAGCTATCGCTTTGACAACTGATGAACAAATAGCTAGGTAGTGCAATACCTGCACCAACAGAAAAAGAAATATGAGCTAAGGCTTGTCTTCTATTCATCTGAGTATTTTTAAGCATTTGCTTTTACATTAGGCATAATTAGGAAAAATATTTTACTTTTTCTTGATTTTACAAAATTTCAATTATAAATAACTCGATTTACCATTTGAAAGAAAATTAGGTATAGTGTTCATTACGCTTTCGTTAGCTAAGTTAAGTTGTTATAGAACATTGAGATAAAGGGGGACACTTTTCTTAGTTTGTGTTGTTCGTTAATTAAAGGTTAAAAAATAACTTCTTTTCTATCATAAAAATCTACTATTTTGTTATTTTACCGAACTTTTGCTTTATTTCACGAGTCTTTATTTAAAATTAGCATGATGAAGTTGCAGTATATATATTTTTTTGTAATTCTATTTTCTATTTATACAGCCGACCTAGCTGCACAAAGATTAAGCAGTACAGACACTAGCTTAGTACAGTTTTCAGGATTGGTATTGGATGGCACAGACCAAAACCTATTTCCTGTGCCTTATACCAATATTTTAGTCCTTGGAAAGGCTCGTGGTACCTATTCTGACTTGAAGGGCTTCTTTTCCATTGTTGTGGAAAAGGGAGATACCATCGAGTTTTCAGCAGTTGGTTACAAAACGGTTCAATATGCCATTCCTTTGGATATGCAAGACAACCGTTATTCTATGGTACAGCTAATGACTCAGGATTTGATTAACTTACCTGAAACAGTAGTTTTTCCGTGGCCAAGTCGTGAACATTTTAAACTCGAATTTCTGGCAATGGATGT
>DAITMC010000056.1:0-16657 GCA_036835365.1 Saprospiraceae bacterium | reverse complement strand
TGACGATGCGTTGTTGCTCCCCTCCAGAAAGCATATGCGGCATTTTATCTATTTTCTCTGACAAGCCAACGGCTTCTAGCATTACTTTAATTCTGTCTTCAATGACTTTTTTATCGCTCCAGCCAGTTGCTTTAAGGACAAAAAGTAGATTTTCACCTACCGTTCTATCGGATAGTAAATTAAAATCTTGAAAAACAATGCCAAGTTTTCTGCGTAGCAGAGGAATATTTTTTCGGTCTAATGTCAAAAGATTAAAACCTGCAACTTCCCCTAAGCCTTCTTTCAACGGTAGGGCAGCGTAAAGTGTTTTCAATAAACTAGATTTACCAGTGCCTGTTTTGCCAATAAGGTAAGTAAATTCACCTTTGTGTAGTCTGAGATTTACGTCTTTAAGGACTAAGTGGCTGCCTTGATAGATATTAGCATTTTTGAGTTGGGCTATGGTTTCATTCATTTCTAGTGATTTTTGTTAGTAGAAGGACAAAAATGCTTCAATATGACCAAAGCATGAAAAAATCTGAAAAAACAAAGTGTATTTTTACAGGATAATTTTAAAAACGCTAAAATATGAAAAAAGTATATATTGTTGCTATCGCCATGGTTGTTGTTGCTATTGCTGTTTTTATAAATTCCGCTGGCGACATGAGCACCTATTCTTCTTTCACAGATGCCAATAAAGAAGGTAAAAAAGTAAAAGTAGTAGGGCAATTGGCTAAAGATAAAACGATTGTTTACGACCCATTGGTTGATCCGAATGTAACTTCTTTTTATGTGCGCGACAATGATGGCATCGAAAAAAAGGTAGTGCTGCTAAAAGCTAAGCCACAAGATTTTGAACTTTCAGAGCAGGTAGTACTCACCGGAAAAATGAAAGACGACGAGTTCATCGCCACCGATATTTTGATGAAGTGTCCTTCCAAATATAAAGATGAAGAATTGTATGTAAAATCAGAAAAGGGATAACACGTTTTTGAGTAAACATAATTTACTCCTAAAATTCAACCACTTATATATCACCTATGTCAGAAATTAAATATGTTGGGGAATTACTCTGGCCCGCTCAGGTTGGTCAGTTTGCCATAATACTAGGTTTTGTAGCAAGTTTATTATCTGCATCAGCTTACTTTTTTGCTACGCAACGCCGCCAAAAGGAAGATTTTTTGGGTTGGCAAAACATTGGCAGATTAGGTTTTTTGGTTCATGGCATTAGTGTACTCACGGTTATAGGCTTGATTTTTTATCTTATGCTTTCCCATCGCTATGAGTATCAATATGTACAAGCGCATACCTCTGATGATTTGCCTTTTCGATATGTCTTTTCCGCTTTTTGGCAAGGTCAAGAAGGTAGTTTTTTGCTTTGGATGTTCTGGCATATTGTTTTGGGCATGGTATTAATATTTTTTGCTAAACAGTGGGAAGCTCCAACCATAGCCACTTTAGCACTCATTCAAGCCTTTTTGGGGAGTATGCTGCTTGGTATTTACCTCACAGAAGATATTAAAATAGGGAGCAATCCCTTGCTACTTCTGAGGGATACCATGAATATTCCATTATTCAACAATGCGGAATATGTGCAACTCATTAAAGGAAATGGCTTAAACCCTGCATTGCAAAATTATTGGATGACTATTCACCCTCCAACGCTATTTTTAGGATTTGCCTCTACGGCTATTCCTTTTTGCTACGCCATTGCAGGGCTTTGGACAAACCAACATAAAGCATGGCTAAAACCTGCGCTGAGATGGGCATTATTTAGTGCTGGCATTTTAGGTACAGGCATTCTTATGGGCGGTGCATGGGCATACGAAGCACTTAACTTCGGAGGCTACTGGGCTTGGGATCCTGTGGAAAATGCTTCATTAGTACCTTGGCTGTTGTTAGTGGCGGGTGTTCATGCTAACCTTATCTCCAATGCAACAGGCTACTCTATGCGAACAGCCTATTTGTTTTATATTCTCACCTTTGTGTTCATCTTGTATTCTACTTTCTTAACAAGAAGCGGTATCTTAGGGGAAACCTCAGTTCATGCGTTTACAGAAATGGGGTTGGAGTGGCAGCTAGTCGCCTTCACAGGGGGCTTTTTATTACTAGGATTAGGGCTTTTGGTCGCCAAAGGCAAAGGCATTCCTACTGCACCAAAAGAAGAATCGCTGGCTTCCAAAGAGTTTTGGATGTTTATTGGGACTTTAGTGCTTCTTTTTTCCGCGCTTCTTATTACAGGCTCTACCTCACTACCTATCTATAATAAAGTTCGCCAACTATTTGATGAAAGTTTTGCAGGCTTAGTAATTAGTGAACCTGTACCACACTACAATAAGTATCAAATCTGGATTGCAGTTTTTATTGGTATGCTTTCTGGAACAGCACAGTTTTTGCGCTACAAGGAATTTAATTTTCAAAAGTATGCCTCAAAGTTTACCATTCATCTAGGAACTGCTTTACTGATAAGCATACTATTGACCTATCTGGCTACACTTTGGATTAAAGTTACTGCTTGGCAATATATTATTTTGTTAGGTGCAGGTGTTTTTACCGTTGTTTGCAACCTACAATACCTCATTGCGATTGCGCGAACCAACAAAAAAATGGTTGGTTCTGTGTTGTCGCACATAGGGTTTGGTGTAATGATTGTAGGTATTTTAGCTTCTGGGCTAAATAAAACCTATCTTTCTCATAATGAATTTGCTATGCGTGGTTTGCTAGATGAAGAAATGATTGAAAAAAACATTATTCTCCAGAAGGGCGACCCTATTTTTATGAGTGGTTACGAGGTAACTTATCTGCAAGATACGATGGAAGGTTTTACAAGAACCTTCCAAATCAATATGAAATACAAAGGAAAATCAGAGCAAGTACAACAAGAGTTTAATCTTTACCCCAGTTTGCTTTATGATAGAGAATTGTCTAAAATCGCTAATATCAACCCAGATACAAAACATTATTTGGGTAAGGACATTTTTACGCATATTGCCAATGTACCTAGAGTAGAATTGGATGTAGAATATGCGAAGGAAGTAGAAGCAGGGTTGAACTACAAGCCCTACGAAGTTAAACTTGGGGCAATTTTTGATATTAATGACACCATTACTATTAAAGATGAAAAACGAGGGCTGGATACTTCGGTCGTTCGTCGCTACAGAGGACAACTCATTGGCATTGATAAACAACCTAATCATCCTGACTATCATGCTGAAAAAGGTGATATTGCGTTGGGTGCGGTGGTGCGCATTCAAGACAGGGACTCTATTTATATTGCACGCCCTATGCTGGCTTTGCGTGGACAGGTGTTGTACGGTTATCCCGATCAGATTAATCGCCTGACGACTAAAGTAAAGTTGAATGAAGGTATTTTTGATTTAATGCTTGCTGATGATGCGAGTTTGGATTACCAAGTTTATCACCTAAAACAAGGAGATAAAATCCGATTTAAAGAATATCAAATTCAATTTTCAGGATTCAATAAAGCACCAGAGCATCCTAATTATTATGCTCAAGAAGGTGATATTGCAGTCGGTGCTATGTTTGATATAAACAACGGAAATCAGCATTATAAGGCACAGCCCGTGTATTTTATCCGAGAAAGTCGCCCTTTCAACTTAAAAGATGAGGTGTTGGAGGAGGGTATTCACCTTCGCTTCAATTCAATTAATCCAAAAGAAGAATCTATTGAAGTAATGGTTGGACAAAATACTAATATTCATGCAGGCATTCCCATAGAAATTGCAACTAATTCAGCGCGTACCGATTTTATAGTGTTTGAAGCTATTGAATTTCAGGGGATTAATCTTTTTTGGGTAGGTTCAATACTGATGCTGTTTGGCTTATTTTTTAGTATGTGGTATCGAATGCAGCAGAAACAAAAAATAGTTGCTGCCTAAAGCCCTGTTGTAATTTTACGGACAATCACTGAATTTTACTGCAACTATCCTTAAAATAAGGACGTTGTTTGCAGTAAAATTCAGTTTATGAAACATCAAACATTTAATTTACTTTTTGTTGGTGGGCTTTTTTTTAACCTATTCAATGTATTCAAAAGTTGCACTGCTGCACAAACGCCTTCGGCAGTAAACAAAGCCCAAAGTATTGTTAATCGCGCCATTGAAGTACATGGAGGAGAAAGCCGTTACGCTAATTTGGAAGTGAGCTACGTTTTTAGAAACCGCTTATATACTTTGCGTCATCAACCTAACGGTCAATTTGAATATACTCGATCTTTTGAAGCGCAAGAACAGATGATAAAAGATGTGCTGACCAATGATGGTTTAGTGCGCTATATTAACGATGAAAAAGTAGCATTACCTGACACAACTGCTAGTAAATACGCAAGTTCTGTCAACGCTGTGCATTATTTTGCCTTGTTACCGTATCGCTTGAATGACCCTGCGGTCATAAAAACTTACCAGGGGGAAACGACTATCAAAGGAAAAACTTATGAAGTTGTAGAAGTTACCTTCCGTAAGGAAAATGGTGGCGAAGATTTTGAGGATCAGTTCTATTACTGGTTTAATAAAGCCGATGGAACAATGGATTATTTGGCATACACCTATAACACAGACGATCAAGGCATTCGATTTCGTGCCGTAAGTAATGTGCAAACTATCGCAGGTATTCGGTTTCAGGATTACATCAACTACAAAGTTCCCCTTGGAACACCGCTAACCAATTTACCTAAAATGTATGAACAAGGCGGTTTAGAAGTGCTTTCTACCATCGAATTAGAAAAAATAATACTTTTATGAAAGGTGAAAGCCAATATTGAATACAGTTGAGCTACAATTCATCAGAAAACATCACAGTGAAGTGACCTACTTTTTATATTTGCGTCTAATTTTCAAAATCATCCTTATAAAAAGTAGGAACAAAAAAAATTAAGATGAGTACAAAAATCACACTATTCACTGTTTTATTGCTTCTGTGTAACACTGTTTTCGTTTCGGCACAAACGATAGAAGAGCTTACGGCTCAAAAAGAAACAAAATCCGCTGAATTAGCAACATTAGAAGCTCAGCTAAAAGCATTGACAGGGCAAGTAGGGGCACTAAAAGCCGAGGTTAATGGTTTAACTGATTTACTGACACCCTACCCTCGTTGGAAAGTAGGCGCTTTGGGAACAGTTGGTTTAAACTTAACACAGTTTAGCAATTGGTTGCAAAGGGAAACGCCTAATACCTCTGCTGCTACTATTGGATTTACAATGAACGGCTTTGCCAATTTGCAACAGAAAAAATATTTCTGGCGCAATGGTGCAAACATGAACCTCGCTTGGATAAAATTTGACGACAAAGACGATGGCATTGATGATAATGAATTTAGTGTTGCCGCTGATGCCTTTAATGCGACTTCCCTTTTTGGTTATAAACTTTCAGAAAAATTTGCGGTATCCGCTTTAGGCGAATATAGAACATCTCTTTTGGATGGAAAATTTAACGACCCAGGTTATTTAGACCTTGGGGTTGGAGCAACTTGGACACCTATTGAAAACTTGGTCGTGGTGTTTCATCCTTTGAACTACAATTTTGTGTTTGCAGAAGATGATGTTAATTTTGAGTCTTCTTTAGGAACAAAAGTGGTAGCCGATTATGCGCAAAGTATTCAAAATATTGCTTGGCGGTCTAATTTTTCAGGTTTCTTAAGCTACAAAGATGCTGCTGGGCTTTCTAATTGGACTTGGGTAAACAGTTTTTCTACTGCTTACAAAGGTATAGGTATTGGGTTCGAGTTGGGGCTAAGAAATAACAATCAAGAATCAGCTTCAAGAGGCTTAACGAATAATCCATTACAGACTTATTATGTGCTAGGTCTAAGCTATAGCATTGCAAAATAATAATACTCAAAAACGATGGTAGTGCTTTTGCACTGCTATCGTTTAGAAATGAAAATACGCCAAATGACCCAAGCTAAAATAATAAAAGTGCCAAGACTAACGCCTACAATCGCTTGATAACTGCTTAATGGAATAGCTATAATACTAGCGATTGCTTTATAAAAATTATACAGTCCGAGAAAGCAAGTAATGCCGACTACCATTAACATAAATAAATTAACCATGAACGTATTCGTGTAACCATCAGGAAATAAGCGAATATCATTAACAACGAGCAGCAGAAAAATGGCGACAATAGGTAACAAAGCACCATTAATAGCTTGAGCGATAATAATTGCTGGAATAGGCTGAATATCGAACAAAGAAAAAAGTAGTCCAATCATTAAAACGACAGCCCAGACTAATCTAAAGTAAAGACCTTTAGACGACCACTTCTGAGATAATGGGTTGGCTTTCTGAAATAGCGCCTGGGCGGTAATAGCTGCCGCCAATGGAGCGGTAATGGCAGAACTTAAGCCCGCTGCAAATAGACCAAAGGCAAAAAAAGAAGCTGTCCAGCTGGCGGATTGTCGAGCAATGGCGTTAGCTAGGCTTTCAAAGGAAAATTCCCCACTTACTGAAGTGCCGACGATTAGAATGCACATAGAAATGATACCTCCAAGCAAAACAGCAATAATAACTCCCCAACGCATTTCAGAAATACTCTGATGCTGACTAATGCCCATCGCTAGAAATAAATTGTAGGGTACAATCGTAGTACCAATTAAACTGATAATCAGGAAGGTACTGTCTTGAGGAAAACTAGGAATAATTGTAGCCTCTAGTATATTGTAAAAATAATTATCTGTTTGAATAGCGACATAAACAAATAATATCCCCATCAACGCCACCACTATGCCTAATGTGCGAGCAATGAAATTAATATTGCCTATCCAAAGTAGGCAAGCGCAGAAAAAACCTATGGCAAGTAACACTAACTTAGGATGCCAGTTGGTTAATAATAAAATACCAGACATAGCCCCTAGTAAGTTCCCTGCTTGATAGGCGGCGCAACCGAAGGATACGGCTAAAAACAGTAGCAAACTTACATTTTCCCCAATCTCATTTGGGTATTTCAAGGCAATGATTTCACCCAGTCTTTTTTTTGAGGCAATAGTCGCTCTTGCGGCAGCTTCTTGAAGTAATATAGTGGCTATGGTAGAAAAAAGTAATGCCCAGAGCAACGTCAACTGGAAATTAGCTCCAGCACGCGCTGCTGTGGTTACTGTACCTGGACCAATAAATGCTGCCGAAACTAACGACCAGAAAAGAACGCTAGATAGCCCACGCCCTAGAGAAACTTGCTTTGCCATATTTGTTGAATTACACCGGTTAGCAGCAAATTTAACATTTTCGTATCAACTCATGCTTGAAAATTCAAAACATCTTTATACATTGGATAAAAATAACCAACAAATATATGCCTATTTTTCTTCTTGCCCTCAGTGTGGTTACCTTATTGCTACTGATTATGTATTTTCGGTTTAATACATTCATTGCGCTGCTTTTAGTTTCAATAGCAGTCGGCTTTGCACAAGGTATGGAATTCAGTAAGGTGATGGAAGCCATTAAAAATGGCGTTGGGAGTACACTAGGCGATTTGGCATTAGTGCTAGGTTTAGGGGCTATGCTGGGCGCAATTATTGCAGAAAGTGGTGCAGCACTTCGCATCACTAATGTATTGATTCATCGTTTCGGCTTAAAATGGATTCAAGTGGCGGCAGTGCTAGCAGGTTTTATTATTGGAATTCCTATTTTTTATAATGTAGGATTTATTATGCTTATTCCTATTATTTTTTCTATCGCCCATTCCACAAAATTACCGTTACTTTATGTAGGTATCCCTATGATTAGCGCGCTTTCCGTAACACATGGCTTTTTGCCCCCACATCCTGCACCCACTGCTATTGCTGGAATTTATGGTGCTGATATGTCGCTCACTTTGCTTTATGGCATTATTATTGGCATTCCGACGGTGCTAGTAGCAGGCTTACTTTTTGGAAGACTATTCAAAGATTTTCACACACCGATTCCAAGAGATATTTTTGATTTTAAAGTAACTGATGTTGCTCAAGCACCCTCTTTTGGTGTTAGTGTATTTTCCGCATTATTACCCGTCCTATTGATGGGTGGGGCAGCTATCGCCAAATTAAATTTTATTGAAAACTCGATAACATACAAAATCTTTGCTTTCTTAGGCGATCCCATTATAGCTTTACTCATAGCTGTGTTGTTTGCGACGTATAGTCTAGGCATTCGCATGGGGAAGTCTATGAAGGCAGTCATGGAAAGTTGCACTAACGCTGTTAAAGCTATTGCGATGATTATGCTTATCATTGCAGGCGGCGGAGCGTTCAAACAAGTATTGATTGATAGTGGGATTAGCGAATACATTGTAAGTGCTTTTCGTACGACTAGCATATCTCCTCTTTTACTGGCATGGACAGTTGCAGCAGCTTTGCGTATTACGTTAGGCTCAGCAACAGTGGCGGCATTGACGGCGGCTGGTATTGCTATGCCCTTACTTAATGATACTAATGTAAGCCCTGAATTGTTAGTGCTAGCCACTGGTGCAGGAAGTTTAACACTTTCCCAAGTAAATGATACTGGCTTTTGGATGTTTAAGGAATATTTTAACTTGACTATTTGGCAAACACTTTGCTCTTGGACAGTCATGGAAACAATTATTTCTATTGCTGGGTTAGTTGGTTGTTTACTATTGAATCAAATGATATAAATTTTTATTTCACAAAACTTTAAATACAATGAGAACAAGTATTTTTTTCTTAATGACAATTATTTTTTTGGCTAGTTGCTCAGAAAGCAATAGTTCCAATACGATGGAAATGGCAACTAAAACCTATCCAACTGTTGGCAGCATTGAAGCATTGGATGAAGGACTATCTAAAATACTTTCACCCGATGCACCTATTGAAATATTAGCCGAAGGCTTCACATGGTCAGAAGGACCAGTTTGGGTGGAAGCACTAAACAGTGTGTTATTTACGGATGTGCCAGAAAATAAAATTTGGCGTTGGTCAGAAAAAGATAGTCTTCAACTTTATTTAGCGCCAAGTGGATATTTAGGTGACACAGAAGGTGGACAGGGGGCAAATGGTTTGTGGATGGATAGCGAAGGTAAATTGGTAATGTGCCAACACGGAGAGCGACAAGTTGCTTACATGGATGCACCTTTGGATGCACCTGCGCCTAAGTTTGTGTCCTTAGCTAGTCAATACCAAGGCAAGCAATTCAGTAGTCCTAACGACTTAGTGATAGATAAAAAAGGTAATATTTATTTTACCGACCCACCTTATGGTTTGCCTCAAGGTACAGCACAGGATATTCCTTTTCAAGGCGTGTTCAGAAGAAATATTGATGGAAGTATTGATTTGCTAGTAGATAGCCTTTCGCGACCCAATGGCGTAGCCCTTTCTCCGGACGAAAAAACAATGTATATTGCCGTTTCTGATGGTAAAAAAGCACATTTGTTAGCCTACGATATTGAAGAAAATGGAAGCATTACGAACGGTCGAATCCTGTGTGATACTACACCTGAAGTGGGGAAAGAAGATAGAAAGGGGGTGCCAGATGGCTTGGTTGTGCATTCCAACGGAACGATTTTTACTACCGGACCAGGTGGTATTTGGGTCGTTGCTCCGGAAGGAAAAGTGTTAGGTAAAATTCTGACTACTCAAGCTACCGCAAACTGTACTTTAGATGCCGATGAAAAAACACTCTACATGACAGCGAATATGTATTTGATGCGTGTATCTTTATTGTAGGGCTATGGATTGGGTAAATCTTCAAGGTTCACCCAATCTATCTTCATGTTATGCTAAATTAGAACAAACTGAAACAAATAAATGATAGATAGCGATATTCAAGTGATTTACGAGGACAATCATCTGATAGCAGTCAATAAACCTGCCGGTTGGTTAGTGCAAGGAGATGAAACAGGGGATAGTCCACTTTCTGATTGGGTGAAAAAGTATATCAAGATTCGGTATGGAAAACCAGGCGCTGTTTTTTTAGGCACTATTCATAGAATTGACCGACCTGTGAGCGGCGTTGTGCTTTTTGCACGTACCAGTAAAGCATTGGAGCGCATGAATAAGCTGTTTCAGCTCAAAGAAGTGAAAAAAACTTACTGGGCAGTAGTGATGGAACGCCCTGAAAAGTTAAGCGATACTCTAGTCCATCATTTAGTAAAAGACAATGCCAATAATGTGGTCAAAGCATATACTCGTCCGCAAGAAATGTCAAAAAGAGCAGAGCTACAATACCATACCATTGCTGAAGTAGGAGAACATCGCTTGTTGGAAGTACGTCCTTTGACAGGCAGACCGCACCAGATTAGAGTACAGTTAAGCAAAATTGGTTGTCCAATTCGAGGCGATCGCAAGTACGGAGCGAAGTACAAAAATCAAATTAATTTTATTCATCTTCATGCCAAACGCTTAGAATTTGAACATCCTGTAACCAAGATGCCTGTTAAAATTGAAGCAGAATTGCCTCACGAGCAGGTCTGGGATTTATTTGACGGTGTAGAAAGTTTTGACTGGTAAGAAAAACAAAATTTCATTACATTTAACTACTATTATGTTTAACCGTTTTAAAATATGATGTCTAATGAATACTCCTCAGCAAACGGCAAAGGAAATTATGGACTACTACCGAAAAAAAGGTAATCAAGCGTATGGCGAACAAGTAACCATGATTCAGCACATGGTGCAATCGGCAAGATTGGCAGCGGCAGAGGGCTATGAGGAAGAAGTTGTGTTGGCTGCTTTTTTGCATGACATCGGGCATTTTTTTGACGAGCAAGAGCAAATGGAAAGCTACGGCACAGCGCATCACGATGCACTTGCTGCGAAGTACCTAAGTGCCAAAGGATTCTCGGAGAAATTGGTTGCCCTAGTCGAAGGGCATGTAACGGCAAAGAGATACCTCACTTTTGCTGACCCCAACTACTATGCTCAACTTTCTGAGGCTAGTAAAGCCACTTTAGTTTATCAAGGTGGACCAATGACCGAAGAAGAAGCTAAGGCATTTGAGGCGGCACCTCATTTTGAACTTTGCGTGAAAATGCGCTATTGGGATGACGGAGGCAAAACTCAAGAAGCAATGGATGTAAATGTTTTAGCTCCTTATGAAGCCATGATTATTAGGCACTTGGAGGGTTGACAACTATGGTGAATGTACTGTATCATTTCGTAATTCTATTCTTTCAAAGAAGAATGATTGCTTGTCCATTTTGATTTTACTTGTATATTCGGCCTTTATTCCAAACAAAAAAAAATCTTCTTTATATGAATTTTGTAATTGCAACATTGCCAGGGGATGGTATAGGTCCAGAGGTGGTCAATCAAGCAGTGAAAGTGCTATCGGCAATTGGTAAAAAATTTGGACATCAATTTGAATTTAGGCATAGTCCTGTCGGTGCCACAGCGATTGATGCACTAGGCGATCCTTTTCCAGAGGAGACATTTCAAAATTGCTTAACGGCTGATGCAGTACTTTTTGGTGCTATTGGCGACCCAAAATATGACAACGACCCCAGGGCAAAAGTCAGACCCGAACAAGGGCTGCTCTCCATGCGTCAGCAATTAGGTTTGTTTGCTAATATAAGACCTGTAAACACCTTCAAATCGTTAATTCATAAGTCGCCATTGCGTCCTGATTTGGTAGAAGGTGCTGATTTAGTGGTGGTTAGAGAGTTAACAGGCGGTATCTATTTTGGTCAACCGAGAGGCCGTTCTGAAAATTTGAAAACGGCTTATGATACCTGTGTTTATCACGAACATGAAATTGTGCGTATCACAGAATTGGCTTTTGATTATGCCGCCAAACGAAGAAAAAAATTAACGGTGGTAGATAAGGCTAATGTATTGGCTACTTCTCGATTATGGCGCGAAACAGTGCAGCGCATGGCACCTGATTATCCGGAAATAGAAGTGAATTATATGTTTGTGGACAATGCTGCTATGCAACTCATCCAGTGGCCTAAACAGTTTGATGTCATTGTTACGGAAAATATGTTTGGTGATATTATTTCTGATGAATCAAGTGTAATTACGGGTTCTTTAGGGCTTTTGCCATCGGCTTCGGTAGGTACACACACCTCTGTGTTTGAGCCTATTCATGGTTCTTATCCGCAAGCAGCGGGCAAAAATATTGCTAATCCGATAGCAACTGTACTTTCGGCGGCTATTCTTTTGGAAGTCGGACTTGGCCTAGTGGAAGAGGCAACGGCGGTACGAAATGCTGTTGATGCTTCTTTGGATACACAGGTAGTAACAGAGGATATTGCTTCTAACAAATCGAAAGCTAATTCGACCTCACAAGTAGGGGATTGGTTACATGATTTTTTAATTCGATAAAAAAGGCGGATGGAGTTAATCAAAACTCCATCCAAATTAGGTAGTAGTACGTGTGTTTGTAGCAGTAAGCTGAATAAAATCCAGGCTCTTCCTACACAAAGAATCATGTCCTATAGTTGGAAGTAAAATAATTGCGTAGTCGACTATTGTTATGACATTTGCTACAGTGGCACAAAGATGTATTTTTATTTTTGATATATAAAATATTTCTTAAAAAAAAATAAAATATTTTCTAATTCAGTTCTAGCTTCAATGAAAGAGAATTTATCTTCAGAGGATTTTGTACTCTGTCACAACCTCATGGCTCCAAGTTATTTTTGCTGTTTTTTCTATTGTTTTTGCTACAGAGCAGTACTTTTCCATTGAAAGTTGAACAGCTTGCTGCGCTTTTTCAGGCTTTATCTTGCCAAAGAGTTTGTAATGTACATGGATTTCAGTGAAAAGTGATGGCACTGCTTCTGGCTGGCGCTCCGCTTTTAGCTCAACATGAATATCCTCCAACGTTTGGCGTTGTTTATTCAAAATGCTAATCACGTCAATCGCACTGCATCCACCGAGTGCAGCCAGCAAGGTTTGCATAGGGCGCATCCCTTTGTTGCCTCCACCCACAGCGGGCGATCCATCCATAATTATGGTATTGCCATTTTCATTGAGGGCAACCATTTGATAAGCATTGTCCAATCGCTTGACTGTTATTTCCATAAGTGTTAATTTTTAAGTATGATTCTAGTCAAAACAGTATAAACACAAAGAGCGTTGAGTTTTCTTTATGCACCTAGCCATCGTTTGAAATCTTTGACTCTGTCGCGGCTGACGATTAGGTCTATATCCGACCTTGGGTTGCTCTTCAGTGCTAGACGGTTATTAAAGTAAGGTGCTACGCGCTCAATGGCATTTATGTGAACAATAACTTTTCGGTTGATGCGAAAAAATAATTTTGGGCTTACCATTTCTTCAATTTGGTCGAGTGTGTAGTCGAGTAGATGTTTTTGAGCAGAAAAAGTTTTCAAAAAAGTCAGACTGTTTTCAGAGAACAAGTAAGCGATTTGTGCTACGTCAATATGCGTCATTTGCTGCCCTACTTTCACCAAAAAACGCTCTGTGTATTCTTTTTGCATCATGCTTCTGAGCATTTGTTGAATACTTTGTGCATCGTATTGAGTAGGTTGATGCTGATATAATTGCTCAAACTTCTGAAAAGCATGGGTAAGCTCTTCTTCTTGTATGGGTTTAAGCAAGTAATCCACACTATTTACTTTGAAAGCACGAATAGCATATTCATCGAATGCCGTAGTGAAAATGATAGGATGAGTAAGGTTGACTTTAGTGAAAATATCAAAACTTAATCCATCCGCTAACTGAATGTCGAAGAACGCTAAATCTGGTGCAGGATGGCTTGTTAACCATTCCACAGCATCTTCTACGGTATCTATGGAAGTTAGAATATTAGCACTGGGTCGAATTTGTTGAATTAAACTCACCAGTCGCTTTACTGCGTGATGTTCATCTTCGACAATCAAAATATTCATACTAAAATCGCTGCTTCAATTAGTTAGTCTGTAAATTCTGCTTTTGTCGTATTAGTTCTTTTTCTCATCTCTTGGCTAGCATAGATAGCTGCACCTATTGCACCTGCTTTGTTGCGATATTCAGCTATTTCTATAGGAACATCAAGCGTGATTTGCGCACTAAATTTATCATACTTTTTACTAGTGCCCCCACCAAGAATAATTACATTTGGCGACATCAAACGATTTAGATGTAGCAAATAGCGGTTAAACCGTTCTCCCCATTCTTCCCAACTTAGTTTTTCTTCCTGTCTTGCTTTATCAGAAGCGTATTGCTCCGCTATTTTGCCTTTCAACATAAAATGTCCAAACTCTGTATTGCGCACCAAATGTCCATCTGTGAACACAGCAGAACCCAAACCAGAGCCTATCGTAATTAAGATAACAGTTCCTAATACGTTTTTACCGACCCCAAATTGTACTTCGGCAATCCCTGCTGCATCGGCATCATTTACCGCCACCACTGGGCATCCTGTAACATCGCCAAAGACTTTTTCGATGTTAGTGCCAATCCATTGTGCATCAATGTTTGCCGCTGATAGTGCCACGCCGTCAATCACGATGGATGGAAAACCAACCCCGATAAGCCCATCCCTCCATTGGTGCATATGAACCAATTCTTTGAGGGCTTTAGCCATTGCCATAGGGGTGGATGGTACAGGTGTAGCTACTTTAAGTCGCTCCGTTAGCATTTCACCTGTGGTAGTATCCACGATTCCCCCTTTGATGCCTGAGGCACCTACATCAATTCCCATTACAAGTTTCAAATCCATGTCTTTGATTACTGATGACCAATGAGTTATGTTATCATTGGTGAATAAAAGATTTATTTGTGTCGTTTTACTTAATCACCACGACCTTCATCTTCACATCTTCTAAAGGACGGTCTCTAGGGTCAGTAGCAACTTCTGCAATTTTATCCAACACCTCTAGCCCTTCTATCACGCGTCCGAAAACAGTATATTGAGCATCTAGCTGTGGAGTACCTCCTTGTTGTAAATAAGCTGATTTTTGTTCATCGGTGTAGCGAATGCCCATTCTGGATTGAACAATGTTGAGCATATTTTCATCCACAGGTCTGCCTTGAACGATGTAAAATTGCGAGCCTGATGATTTTCGTTGAGGATTAACCTGGTCGCTCGTTCTAGCTGCTGCCAATGCACCTTTAATATGCACATGGTCAGGAGAGATTTCCGCATCTATTTGATAGCCTGGACTTCCCATTCCTAACGAAGTTCCCGCCACGGCATCTCTAGAGTCAGGGTCACCACCTTGTACCATGAAACCATTGATTACCCGATGAAAAAGTAGGCTGTCATAAAACCTTTCTTCTGCCAACTTAATAAAATTGTCGCGGTGCTTTGGCGTTGAATTAAATAACTCAATCAACATATTGCCAAACGGTGTTTCCAGTTCGACTAAACATTGCTCTGGTGCTGTTATCACGATTCTTTGTTTAATGATTCTTTCTTTTTTACCTTTCATTGCTTTTAGCGCTACTTCATAATTGCCCGAGGCCATGTAGCGATGCGTTGGTGCTATTTCAGTTGAAGCGACTTTATCGCCAAATTGCCAAATGTAGCCCTCTGCTTTTTCAGATTGATTTTCGAACTTGACTATGGCGGGTGCTACGCTACTTTCAAGAGTGTATGTGAAATTTGGAATAGGGGCGCATCCTACCAAATACATTCCGAGAATAAATAGTAGGATAGTGTTATTTAGTATTGATATACTATTTTTTTGGATTAATTTCACTTTGTCTTTATCGTTTTTTATTAATTAAGTTTTAACACATAGTTGACCTTCATGGCACTTAAATCCCTTGTACTTTAAAGTACTTGATTATTTTTTGTTGCAATATTTGTTCTTGTTCTTTCATCCCTTTTACCTCTATTGGACGTACTGCCTTCCAATGTGGCCAGCCATCAGCATCTCTACCCTCAAATTCAAAATAGCCGTCATCACTCAATAAGTGGCAGATAGCAATGTGCATCAAATCTTGCTTTTCTTCTTTAGAAAACTTTTCTTTTACAAATCCTAATTCTTGAATACCAATTAAGAAAAGAATGGCATTAAGATCAGGTAAACTATCTCTATTCATACTTTCTTTAATCTGATGCCTTATACTGAGCCACTCAAACTCATATTCCCATGCTTGCATCGCCTAATTTTTTCTAAAGCTAGTAAGCAAAAGTAACTATTTCCTATTAATTGCTTACCGATAGACAATAAATTAAAAAATCCTTCAACTATAAGCTGAAGGATTTTGAGAGGTTTCGAGCGGATTCGAACCGCTGTACGAGGTTTTGCAGACCTCTGCCTAGCCACTCGGCCACGAAACCAATTTATTAGGAATGCAAAGATATCATATTTTTTTTAAAAAGCTAATTTTTTATTCACTACTTTACTAAAGTATCTCGTTTCGTAATGTCGAGATTAGCTTTTAAACAATATTTTTTAAAAAACCAATTTTTATCCACTACTTTTGGGTGTTATATTTTGTTGATAATTTTTTTGACTTCACAACATTTCCTTTGTATTCAGGATAGGTAAAAAGGGAATGCTACATTAACTTAATGATTAAATTATGAGATACTTTTTGGGTTTAGCAATATTGATTTTAGGGCTTGTATGGAGCTGTAAGACACCAGAGCCTCTAGTAACCATTCCACTAGGTATGGAGATGCGCACTATGGACACTATTTTTGTACGTCCTCCAATGCTTGATGCAGATGATGACGATAACAAACTTGCTTTTGAAGAGACTAATAATTATGAGTTAGCTCCTTTTAATCCTAGTGAAACACGTACCCATAACTTATTACATACTAAGTTAGATATTC
>DAITMC010000055.1:0-17221 GCA_036835365.1 Saprospiraceae bacterium | reverse complement strand
CTATCACTGGATTTTGAATCCAGCGCGTCTACCAATTCCGCCACCGAGGCAATATGTCAAAGACACCGCTTTCTTTTTAACGGGCAGCAAACTTAGCAATATTTTCTTTAATTCGCAACAAATATTTTTTCTTTAAGAAATAATCTTTCAGTAAGTGAAGTTGCGTTTCATTGAATTCAATCAACAATGGTTCGATTGAAGCGTGTAATTCGACTTCTTTTGTGTCCACTTGTTTTTTTATTTCCTCCAACTTTAGGGGATCAAAATCAAATTCTAAATCCATTAATGTTTCATTCACTTCCATCATTTCCATTAAGAAAGATTGGGATAAATTATTTTTGCCTTCTTCTGACAGCATACTTTTTAGCTCAAGCAAATAAGCTACTCGTTGGTTAAAATCGCTTAATGTTTTGTAGGCTTCGTTGTTAAAGCTGGAACGTGCCAGCATTTCATCTTGTTTTTCGACGGATTCGGTCGCAAAAAAATCAGGATGATATTTTCTACTATTGGCGTAAAATTTTTTCTTTAATGCCTCCTCATCTATCGTCAGAGAGATGGGAAGCTCAAAAAACTCAAAGTAGTTCATTTTAAAGCCTATTTAAAGAAAAACTTCCTAATATCATTCACATTCGCAAAGAGCAATAAACTCAATAAAATAACAAAACCAATAGTAGTGGCTACTTCAAGCACTCGGTCGCTTGGCTTACGTCCAGTTACCATTTCAAAAAGGAGGAACATGACGTGTCCACCATCCAGTGCAGGTATAGGGAGTAAATTCATAAATGCCAAAATTAAAGACAAAATGGCTGTCATTCGCCAAAAATTTTGCCAATCCCATTGCGCACCAAACATAGAGCCAATAGAGCCGAACCCACCTAAACTATCTGATGCGTTAATACGCCCAGTGAACATTTGTCCAAAGGCTTTGACTTGGATGCCTAAAAAATTCCAACCTTCTGAAAATCCTTTAGGGAGGGCTTCAAAAAGCGAGTATTTTTCAATAGTGGTGGGTAATGTTTTCACAGCAACGCCAATTAATGCTTTACTGTTAATAGCTATGTTGTACTGCAGCGTATCGGTATTGCGAAGCGCCGTTAGTCCAATATTTACGGGCTGCTCAGGGCTTTTTTTGACAAATAAACTACGCAGGAAAGACACTTTTTCTGCTTTAGGGGCAATTTTTGCAATTTCTTTTCTAAAGTCTTGAAAATAAGGAGTGGGTTGTTCATTTAAGGCAATAATTTGATCGCCGACTTGAATACCTGCTCTTTCTGCTGCTCCGTTAGGCTGTAAAGCATCTACAATCATAGGCATTCGCGCAGAAAAAAGGCTTGTTCCTCCTGTTGAACTAGAAAGTAGCTTTGTCCATTTTGGATTATCTATTGGGAGGGATATTTCAGTACCATTCCGATTGACTACCATTGAATTAGCTCCATTGATTACAATTTCACGGATGATAACGCCTTGATTGAATTTTTCGATGGGTACATTTCCTACGGAAACTAACTGATCACCATCTTGAAGGCCTAGTTCATAGCCTAAAGAATCTACATAAATGCCATATTTTGCATTGGCATTGGGTAAATACTCTTGCCCCCATACCCAAAAAACTAACCCATAGAGCAAAAAACCTAAGATGAAATTTACCGTTACTCCACCCAACATAATAATAAGCCTTTGCCAAGCTGGTTTTGAACGAAATTCCCAAGGTTGAGGCGGCTGTTTCATCTGCTCTCTATCCATACTTTCGTCAATCATGCCTGATATTTTGACGTAGCCTCCAAGTGGTAGCCAGCCAATGCCATATTCTGTGTCACCTACTTTTTTCTTAAAAAGTTTGCCTCCCCAAGCATCGAAAAAGAGGTAGAATTTCTCTACTCGTGTACCAAATAAGCGTGCTGGCAGAAAATGCCCTAGTTCATGAAGCACGATTAATATGGAAAGACTCAATAATAATTGCCCTGTTGCGATTAAAAAATCCATAGTTAATGTTTATTTTACAAAACTCAAACGCTTACGTTCTTCTTTTTTATTGGTTGATGAACGTTTGAATAAACTTTGCGTTTGAGAACAGCGTTTACCCACCTTGTGTTTTAAAGGAGACGCAAATGTAGGCAAATAAAAATAGGTTCTTTCATAAATCATTAACTTTGCTGCACTATAATTTAGGAATAGCAAGCAAATGATGAATTAGTTAAATATGCAATTATTTTATGCTAAAGCGATTGAGGATGGAAAGATCCAACTCTTGGAAGAAGAGGCTCGCCATGTGAATGTGTTGAGAAAAAAAGTAGGAGATACTTTACAAGTACTAGATGGTAAGGGCAATTTATTCCATGCGCAATTATTGAAAATAGATAGAAATGAATGCTTACTCCGTACTTTGTCCAAAGAAAATTTTCCTCTTCCAGCCATAGAAGTGAATATAGCTATTGCACCGACTAAAAATATGGATCGCTTTGAGTGGTTTTTAGAGAAGGCGACTGAAATTGGTGTTGCACGTATTTATCCTTTGTTATGTGCTCATTCTGAACGAGTTAGTATTCGAATTGATCGATTGTCTAAAATTTTGGTTAGCGCAATAAAACAATCAAAGCACTACTTTTTACCTCATTTGAACGATTTGATGCCTTTTGAGGTATTTATTCAACAAGAAAATACGAATATACCAACTCAGCAGTTCATTGCTCATTGCCACAATACACCAAAAAAGAAGCTCGCTCAAAACTACCAGAAAGGAAAAAGCGTTACAATACTGATAGGTCCTGAGGGAGATTTTAGCACAGATGAAATTGCGCTAGCTTTGGATGTGGGTTATCAGTCTGTTAGTTTAGGAGACTATCGTTTGCGAACAGAAACGGCTGGTATTGTCGCCTGTCATGCGATTCAACTGTTAAATGATTTATGAGATGAAAGGAACATTGATGATTTTGCTGACTTTCGCTGGCTTCGGTTTTTTAACGGAACTGCCTATTGCACCACTAAAATTAGCACTTTTAAAATATAATGGTGGCGGCGACTGGTACGCTAACCCAACTTCTTTACCCAATTTAGCTAAGTTTTGCAATCAGCACTTGAGTACTAATTTTAGTATTGAATATGCTACGGTCGAAGTGGGAAGTGCAGAGTTATTTAATTATCCTTTTGCGCATATGACTGGGCATGGTAATGTGGTCTTTTCTGATGCAGAAGCACAGAATTTACGCAATTATTTGATGGCAGGTGGATTTTTACATATTGACGATAATTATGGTATGGATCCTTTTGTAAGACCAGCTATGAAGAAAGTATTTCCAGAATTAGAATTTATTGAACTGCCCTTTGAACATCCTATTTATAGGCAAAAATTTGAGTTTAAATCAGGATTACCCAAAATTCATAAACATGATGATAAACCTCCTCAAGGCTTTGGGCTCATCTGGGAAGGTCGCTTAATTTGCCTTTATACCTACGAGTGTGACTTGGGCAATGGATGGGAAGACCCAGAGGTGCATAATGACCCAGAGGAAATTCGGCAGCAGGCTTTTAAAATGGGAGCAAATATGGTACAGTATGTTTTTCAGCAATAGTTATTGCCAAAGTACTTTACTACCATTTCTGATATAGGTCTTTATGTTGAGCCAAAAAGCAACAAAAAGATAGATGATAAATGGAGACCCCAAAGTAATGCAAGAAATATACAAAAAATAGAGCCTCACACGGCTGGAAGAGATATTCATTTTTTCTCCTACATAATGGCAAACACCAAATGCAGAGCGTTCTAGTAGCGTTCTTACTTGCTTCATGTACTTGCTGTTTTAGTTTAACTTTTATAAAATATATTTAGCAACAAATATTGTTATTTTAAACCTATTAGTCAAATAATTTATTGTCTAAACATTAATTGGAGAAACTATCCAACAGATTTAATCTGTTATTATCGAACTTCAATTGCTGTAAAAGGTTCAAAAAAATGGAAAATTTTTTTTAGCGTTTAAGGTTCGATGCAATAAGGAAACAAAGTTAATTACTTATCAACATAGATGACAGATTTATAAGATTATTCTCTAAAAATGAAAAACGTTAAATTCTGCTAAGTTTGTTACTAAGTTACTTTAATCTTCTAAGAAAAACTTCCTATTGTTATCGAAATTTTTGCTATTTCATTTATCGTCTAAATTAATCTTGTTAGCATTATTTATTTTGGGAAAAGAGTATGATTTTATGGAGTATCCTTTTGTACTAATTAGCAAGGTAAGATTGGAAGTGAGTGAGCAACAAATTCAATCTAATTATTGAGTTTGTTGCTCACTTTCAGAGGAGGATTAATACACTATTAATTTCTGAGTGTATAATTGCTCATTTTGAATAATATTAAGGAAATAAATGCCTTTATTTAGAGTAGAAACATCAATTTGGGTATCAGACATCACTTTTTCAGATACTAACCTTCCAGCGGTATCGTAAATGCGTGCAAGTGCCGTAGCTGTTTTGCTAGAGACAACGTTTATTACACCCTCTTGCACTGGATTAGGAAATATTTTGATGGTTGCTTCCTCTGATTTGTAGCTTAAAGAAGAAGGTGTGCCCTGCCAATCCCAGTCATCTTTAACCACAATACCATCTACAATCACGTTTTGTCCATCCAAATATTGTCTTAATCCAACTGACTGTACAATAATGTCTCGATTAGCACCCTTAATTGGTCCAATCGTTGGTGTTGCAGGCTCTGCGGAAATATCGTCGCCATCTTTGAAAACATACATACTTACATCATCATTATCTGCACCTGGAATAGATGTATATTTAAGTACTATAAGGTGTGTTTCATCTGAGCTAAAGTTGCCTGTTAGTGTACTATCACCAGGTACATTTTGGTTAAAGGAAAGGTTCAGCCTAAAAGTATTGGGTACAGTGCCAGGATAGATAAATGTTCTAGCGCGAAAGGAAGTGGAAACGCTAGTAAAATCAGGGTTTTCCGGATCGCTATATTCACCGAAAAAGAAAAAGTAAGGTCTCGTATTTCCCGTAGCTTCTGCAATTGGTCCACTTGGTTTCATCAGAAAAGAAGCATAGGTATTAATATTCGGCTGACCTTCTTCAGGTTGTCTAATAAAGCTACTTAAAGGTTTGTTCTCGTCAGAGCCATTATTAATCACTAAAGCGGCGCGGCCAATTCCATTTCCAATATATGCTGTGTTATTCATAGATAATCCTTCCGAGCTAACAGCAAGGGGATTAGTATCTGGGTTACTATGGGATGTCCAGCCGTGATCTCTTAATAGCGCACCAGCCTCATAATCAAAATGTTCTATCAGATAAGTATTTTGAGCATTAAGATTGGGCAAAATGCCAATCATTAGTAACAAGATTAAATTGTTTAAATGTTTCATAATTAAACGATTAAGTTGAAAAACTATGTTTAGTAATTGATATTTGCAGTTATTGATAAAGCAAATCGGCGGCGGCTTCAGACATCTGAATATGATTATGCCCCACATTTTCAACATATTCTCTTTGCCAGTTAAAATTTTGATTGGCTGATTTTGCTTTGTTTTCGTTAAGTTCAAAAAAACTATTGCCTCGCTCCAACCTATTACTACCTTGATTGTCCGCTTCTTTTGTGGTTCTCAAAAAACTATCTCTAATAATATCATTTGTACCTAACAATATAATTAATGGTTTGTTATAAAAATTGGCTCTTAAGGCTACATTGTCATTAAACAAGCGAGCAATGCCATAGGGATAAGCTATATTTTCATCTGGAAAGGTGTACCATCCTGCATTGGCGGCAATGGCTTTGTTTAACTTCGGAGTGTCATAAAATTGTACATAGCGGTGTACAAACTGTGCTCCAGCGGAATGACCGTAAATGTTATATTGCTCGTTTTTGAGTTCAAATTCTTTTAACATAAACTCAAATATTTGGTCAATGAGGGAAAAAGTAGTCTTTTCTGGTAGATTTATTGTTCCTGATGTGATAAAATTTCCTTCGTTGTATTCAACGTTTTTGAAATTAGTAACTGAAAATTCAGGTGCTACAATGATGAGATTATATGTTCTTGCTTTTTTTGCCCATCCTGCCAAATAATCTTTTGCATTTCGGTCAGCACCGTGCATAATAATCTGGAATTGCATTTTACTAACATCTCCTTTGGGGATAAAGTAGTGAACAAGTATAATTTTATCATCGAAGTTGATACCGCTATTAAATTCGAGTATTCCTCCTTTCTCCTGTAATTGCAATGACGGATTATTTTCTTCATTATCACAGCCACTGATTAGAGATAAAATCATGAGTAATCCGAATAGTTTTTTCATTATTTTTTTAATTAATAGTACAAATTAATCATTGAAATATTAACTATTTTTCAAAATATAATGGTGTTGAGATAGGAGAATTAGTGAAAAATAATCTTTATTAATATTCTCCTATCTGCCATAGCTTAATTATAGCCAGCGTTTTGTTCTATTTTCGCTCCCGTGTTTGAATCCACAAACGATCTTGGTATAGGAAACAACACAGGTGTTTCATCATCGTGCATTCCTCTGATTGGTCGTCCCGAAACCTCATTATAGGTTCTCGTTCTAGTTTTGAATACGTTGGATGCCAAGCGTTCATTACCTCCATTTTCTTGACTCAATCTTATCAAAGTATGTCGTCTTTGCTCTTCAGTAATCAATTCACGACTTCGCTCATCTAATATCAAGTCAATGCTCATTTCTTCGGCGGTAATTGGCACTACGTTAGCTCTTGCTCTTATCTTATTAATCCATTCTTCCCCGCCTTGACCGAGTTTGAACAATGCCTCTGCATACAGCAGGTAAGTTTCGGCGAGTCGCAAATAAATCATATCATTAAATTGCTCATCTATACTAGATTTTTCAAAGAAAGGGTGGGTATATTCCCATTTTCGTGTAGAAGGCAATAGATAATTTTGAATAGTGCGATCGGTGTCATCTGTCATCCTAGATGTGATATTGGTACTAATTAAGCTACTACCATTAGCATTTGTTACTTCATATACTTGGTTTTCTTCATTCAAGTAGTATAAACGCCATACCATAGAATGCTCGTCGTATCGAATATCTGATTCAGCTTGGTCTTTGAAATTATATAAATTCAAAGCACCGACTGAAATAGCCACTCTAGCGGCACCTTTGCCACCATTTAAAGACCAAAAGAGATTTTCATTTTGACCCAAATAATTTGAATTTTTTAGATTGGCTATGGTTGGGATTCGACTATAATAATTGACCCACATATTGCGCATAAAAACCCGTTCCCCTACGCCAAATGCTGAGTTTTCTGGCTCTGTATTATTGAAAGCCCAAAGCACCTCTGTATTGCCATCGGAATATTTAGGTGCGCGAAAAATATCCATAAACACATTTCCAGGATTTGAAGCATTACTTCCAAATCGGTTGGTCATTAAGGCATATTCTGTACCTTCTACCAATGGTTGTAAAATTTCTTTAGCCTCTTGGTTTCTGGATTCTGCCAAATATAATTCGCCTAAATAATGCCTTGCAATAGCCTGTGAAATAAGCGTATTGTTCGTTTCTCGCATAGGTAGGTTAGCAATTGCAAATAGTAAATCTTCTTCCATTGCTCGACGAATATCGCTTACAGGCGTTCTACCCCAGTCAGAGCGGTAATTGCTACCTGTTATTTCTTCAAGACTTAGAGGCACTGCGCCAAAGCTGTAGGTTAGATGTCGGTATGCCCAAGCTCTAACAAATCGGGCGTTGGCTAGAATTTTATTTTTATTTCGCAAATCATTCTCGAGTGACCCTCCTTCCCAATCAATACCTGCATTTTCTGCTCTCGTAATTATCATATTTGTTGTATTAATAGTCGTGTATAACCATTCAAATAAGGCTTGAAAAGGCTGAAAGTCAGTCATGTTGATAATGTTTTTTGGAAAACTCCAATGTGCGAAAAGCCGATGGCGATTGTTGCCGAAAGCATTGTCCGCACCTACGGAGAACATAGTGGACTTTGCCATTGGATGGCTGGGAAATTCTGTACCACCGTAGAATTTATCCACTCGGTCATATTCATCTCTAACAAAGGCATACAAAGCATTTTGCATACTCAGAAAGCCCTTGTAATTGACCAAAAGATTATCTGCGAAAATATCATCTTTGGGGTCTTCCACCAAAAAATCTTTGGAACATCCCATCAATACGAATAAAATAAAAAAGCTTAAAACTATCTTAGCGTATTTCATAATGTTAATTTTATTGTCTAAATAGTATTTTTTAAAATAGTGTTTATCAGATTAAAATCCCGCTCTAATACCTATCATTAACTGTCGAGTTTGTGGAATCGCCCTTTGCCTTGTACCAGAAGTTACAAATTCTGGGTCTAAACCGCTCCATGTAGTAAATGTTATTAAATTTCTTGCATTGGAATATAGTTCAAGTTTAGCAATCTTGAGTTTTTCTAGCATGGCTTTTGGGAATCTGTAGGATAAACTTACATCTTGCAGGCGTACAAAATCGGTTCGCTCATAAAAGCTCATTCTCAAGGGATTAGAGGAAGCGTTGCCATCGTTAGCATGGAAAGTATTGATAGGCGTTTCTGCTGACCAAAATTCTCGGTCTAATTGCCTTTGGCGGTAAGAAACAGAGTGTGAACCAAACAAAGAATTTGGACGTGTGATGCCATAGACTGAGTTGACAAACACAAACAAAGAAAAGTTGCCCATGCGAAAGGTGTTACCCATACCTGCCGTAAATGCTGGAAGTCGAGAGCCTACGATTGCTCTATCGTCTGGCGTGATTTCGCCATCGCCATTTACGTCCTTGTAACGAACGTAACCAGGCTGAGAATTGAATGGCGCATCTGGTGGTACTTCACCAGTTTGATAAATACCATCGAAGATATAATCAAAATTAACACTTACAGGTTCGCCAATAAACCAAGTAGAAGCAATGTCATCAATGGGTTTGCCTGTTTCATCGAATAGCCCCACATTGATAATTTCATTTCTAAATCGAACGAAATTCACATCTGTTGACCATGAAAATTTCTTTTTACTTACATTTACTGAAGATATTTGAACTTCTACACCATTGCCGCTTGTTTCGCCAATATTTTCAATAATAGAGCTAGTGCCATTAATAGCAGGTATAGAGCGTTCTAACAATAAATCAACAGTGCTGGACTCATACACTTCTACTGAACCATTAATTCGGTCGTCTAATATTCCAAAATCAATACCTATATTGGTGGAAGTAGTTGTTTCCCAACCTAAATTGGGTGAAGCTAGTTTTGAAGGGAAAAAACCAAACAAAGGTTTGTCTTCATCGCTTAGATAATTGTACCCTCTTAATACGGGTAAACTGGAGTAAGCAGAAATAGCCTGATTGCCATTTCTGCCCCATGAAGCACGCAATTTTAGGTTATTGAATACTTCACCAATTGCCGAGCTTTTGAAAAATCCTTCATTGGCTACGTTCCAACCTAAGGCAATAGAGGGAAATAGTCCGAATTTTTGATCTTCACCAAATGCGGAAAACCCATCGCGTCTGAGCGTAGCAGTAAATAAATACTTAGAAGCATAGCTGTAATTGATACGCCCCATTTGCGAAAGATTATTTGTTTTTACTTGAGTGGCATTAGCACTTAAAAAACTTCCTTTGTTGGGTTGATAGAAAGTGAGTACATCATTTGGAAAATCGGTAGCATCAATCGAGCTTCTTTCTGATTGCGTACTTTGTGCAGAATACAAGCCTGTGATAAAAATATTATGTCGCCCAACTTCTTTGTTGTAAGTCAAGATATTTTCCACCAACCAATCTGTATCGTTTCTATTATTGATTTCCAATCTACCGTTGTCGCGATTACCCTCAAATGTATTGCGTCCCCAGTAATTCTGAAAAACAAAAGTTTCATAAGTATAACCTGTATTTAGGCGGTAGGATAAGCCTTCTATTGGCAATTTAACATTTACAAAATTATTGGTGAATAAAGTGCTTTTAAGGTCATTGTTGATTTCATTGAGTGCACTCAATGGATTTCTACCGTAGATGGGGTCTTCCCACACCAACAAACGTATATCTCCAGTTTCGGTGTAAGGTACGCCCAGTGGATTCATCAAAAAAGCATCACTAAAATCAGCTTCCTGTCCGCTGCGGTCAAAACGCCCGAATTGTGTATTTGTACCAATGGTCAAAAAATTACCAAAATCTTGTTCAAAATTAAATCTTACCGTAATGCGCTCGAATTCATCGTTTAAAGCAATCCCTTTATTTTTAGCGTAATTACCTGAAATGAAGTATCTATTCTGTGTACCAGAACCTCGTAGGGATAAATTATGGCTCTGGTTCAATCCATCGCGAAGTATGAGGTCGAGCCAATCTGTTGAGCCACCTACCGCAAACATTTCGTTTTCTGTGAGTGTGAAATCGCCACCAGCTTCTTTTTTGCGCGCATAGAAAGTAGGTCCATCCATCATTTTAGGAATATTAATTGCTCGAGTACTAGCTATGTTAGCATCGTAATTGATGGATACTTTTTCTCCTTTTTTCCCTTTTTTGGTTTGTATCAATAAGACGCCATTTGCTCCACGAGAACCATAGATTGCGGTAGAAGATGCGTCCTTTAAGACTTCTATTGACTGAATGTCGTTAGGATTAATTTCTGCGAATCGCCCAGAATAAGGTACCCCATCCAAAACAATCAGAGGAACATTGGAGGCAGAAATAGAATTACCTCCTCTTATCCTTGTTTGAAATTCGGAGCCTTCAGCATTTGACCCTAACACACTAATATTCAAGCCTGCCACTGTCCCTTGCAGCGATTGTACAATGCTCGGGGCAGGTCGGTTTTCAAAGACTTTTTCTCCAATAGACACCACCGCACCTGTTACATCTCTTCGCTTCTGAACGCCATATCCTACAACGACTATCTCATCTAAACTAGAGGCTAAATTTTCCATTTGTATGGTCATAAAGCTGTTACTTGCGACTACCTCTTTTTCTTTCATCCCAATGAAAGAAAAGACGAGTACACTACCCGCCTCAGCATTCAGATTGAAGCTGCCGTCTGCATCTGTTATTGTTCCAGAGGAAGGGTCGCTTGACAATACAATGTTTACTCCAATTAGCGGCAGTCCTTGATCATCTATGACTACTCCAGATATTCTATTCTGTGCATGAAGCGAGGAAACAAGAGGCAGCATAAAGAGGCATAAGCAAAACCAAGTTAAAAAGTATTGTTTCATAGTGTTACAGTAAATTACGAAATATTACATGAGCAAATCTTACGGATTCCTTAATATTATTCCAAATTAAAGATTTTGTTACTCAAAATAATTTTGTTCATCCTAATTATTTTAATTATGACATCCTTATGACAAATAAAAATATTGTATAAAAACACAATACTGAAGAAATTGTCTGACATGGATTAAACAAAGAGTAAGGTGATAGAAAATAGGGGGTTGCTAAGTTTTTCGATTTACATAGAAAACTATTAGAATAACGATTTGACTGAATCGTGGGGAGCAAAAGATTTCACAAACTATTCATTAACTTCCGTTCACAGGGAAAATCATTTAACTTTTGTTATTCCTATATATTCATTGGCTTTGTAGAAGAAAAATAAGCAGGTTGAATTGTTTGGCGACAAAGCGCTTAGGTATTCGTTAACAAGGACATGAGTAAGAATTAGTTGAAAAAAATGGATATGAACTTCACCATAATCTTAGATCTCTTAGGCACCTTTGCATTTGCAATCAGCGGCATCAGATTAGCATCCAATAAACAACTTGACTGGTTTGGTGCATATATTATTGGCTTGGTAACGGCTATTGGTGGCGGCACTTTGAGAGATATATTACTTGATTTAACTCCATTTTGGATGTTAGATGCTAAATATTTCCTAACTACAGGAGTTGCTCTTCTGATGACTTTGATATTTAAAGAAAAGCTGTTTAAGTGGGGTAGCACATTGTTTTTGTTTGATACTATTGGGCTTGGGTTGTTTACAGTAGTTGGTATTACTAAAAGCATTGATGTCGGATTACCATTTTGGGTATGTATTGCAATGGGGACTATTACAGGTTCAGTCGGTGGAGTTATTCGGGATGTATTGCTCAATGAAGTGCCTTTGCTTTTCCGAAAAGATGTTTATGCCCTTGCTTGTATCGTCGGTGGGGGGGTATATTTCATTTGTCATTCAATTACCTTATTAACAGGAGTTACAGAAATAATAGCCTCATTGACAGTAATTATTATTCGACTTATTGCAGTAAATTTTCACATCCATTTACCACAGCTACAAATATTAAACAAAAAGACAGCAGACAAAGGTTAAAACCAACAACAGTAATTTTTGGTCAACGCACTGATAAAAATGATAAATTTGACTTATTCGACGATGATTTTATGATACGCTACAAACGATGGAGTGTTGAATAATATCATAAAAACCTCAAATAAAATACACTTATCGCTAAATTCCCAATACGAATATTGATCACTCGGCGCAACCATAGTTTTGCCTCAACTTTCTCGTATGTCAAAATGGAAAAATCAGATTAGCCAATTCATCAAACCATTTTGTTTCAAAAACCGCTTTTAAGGAACTTTTCGCACTCAAAGCTAAATCCGCTAGTGCGTAACATCAGGGATTGATATTTCTTCTGTACTTAGCACCTATTTCAAAAAAGAGGCTTCGCTGCAAGGAGAAGCCTCTTTTTGCTTGAATTTACTTTTGTTCGCGAATCGCTTTTAAATATCTTGTTAGCTCTTCTCTTACTCTTGGGAAAAGGAAGAATAGACCAATCATGTTAGGAAATACTAGGGCTAAAATCATGGCATCTGAAAAACCCCATACTGCATCCATGTTGGCGGCAGCCCCTACAACAATGAATGCACAAAAAATGATTTTGTAGATAAGTTCCATTGTTTTATTTCTACCAAAGAGGTACATCCACGATTGAACACCGTAGTAAGACCAAGAAATCATAGTAGAAATAGCAAAAAGAACAATCGCCAAAGTCAGTACATAAGGAAACCAAGGTAGGGTTTCAGCAAAGGCCATTGAGGTCAGTACGGAGCCTTCTACGGTTTGTCCATTGATGACTACACTGCCAGAGCCATTGCCGCCATATTCAAAAACGCTGCCGCTTTCGTTGTAAATGATAATGACTAGCGCCGTCATAGTGCAAATGACGACAGTATCAATGAAAGGCTCAAGTAGGGCTACCAAACCTTCGGAAGCTGCATAGTTGGTTTTTACGGCGGAGTGCGCAATGGGTGCCGACCCCGAACCCGCCTCGTTGGAAAAGGCAGCGCGCTGAAATCCAATGACAATAACACCAAAAATGCCACCTAAACCGGCTTGTGGTGTGAAGGCTTGCGTGAAGATGAGTCCAAAAGCATCATCTACCAAGGATAGATTAGCAAATATGATGAATAAGCACGCGCCAACATAAATTATTGCCATAAAAGGTACTACTTTTTCTGTAACAGCAGCAATTCTTTTAATACCACCAATGATAACTACCCCTACGATTAGGGCAAGAACAAGACCAATAATAGTGCCGGCATTACCACTAGTCCAGCCTAGCATGGAAGCTAACTGGGAGGCGGCTTGGTTGGATTGAGCAGCGTTGCCACCACCAAAAGAAGCACCCACGGCTAAAATAGCAAAAATAGCTGCCATTACTTTTCCAGCACCTGCGAATCCGAGTTCCTTTAATCCTTTAGAAAGATAGTACATCGGACCCCCATAAACGGTGCCATCCTCACCAATATCTCGATATTTTACGCCAAGTGTGCATTCAACAAATTTGGTGGACATCCCGAGTAAACCACAGATAATCATCCAGAAAGTAGCACCAGGACCGCCTAGAGCAATAGCCAACGCTACACCTGCAATGTTGCCTAGTCCTACTGTACCTGAAACTGCGGTAGCAAGTGCTTGGAAATGACTCACTTCTCCTTCGCCTCCTTCTTTCATCTTATGTCCGGGAGTATCTTCCACTTCTTTTTGTTCTAATTCGTCGTACTTGCCTTGCACCACTTTTAAGGCAAGCCCAAATTTTCTAACGTTCACGAAACCAAAAACGAGGGTGAAGAAAGTTGCACCCAATACCAGCAGCATCACCACAAACGGAATGCCAGCTACCTTGAAAAGGACAATGCTTTGCCAAAAATTAGAAATAGGCGTAAAAGCATCATTAATTTTTTCATCCAAGCCTTTTTCTTGACAAAAAAGCAACATTGGTACTATTAGGGTAATTAAGGTTAAAAGGACAGATTTTTTCATCTTGTTGTCTGTTGTTGTTTATTTTCAATAATCGAAATGTAATGATAAAAAAAATTAGAAAAACAAGAACTATCAATTTTTTATTTTCCCCATTTTTCCAGTTGTTGTAGCAAAGCCCTTAAATCTTTTGGCAATGGTGCTATCCACTCCAAATCTACTTCCTGCGTTGGGTGTTTCAACTTCAGGCGATGTGCATGCAGCGTAGTGCGGCTTATCATTGGACGTTCCTCTTGGAATTTACCTAAGTTAAACCGATTGATTTTTACCTCAGAAAGAAAGAGTTGCGTCCGTTTTCCATAAAGTGCATCTACGGCTAAAGGGTGTCCAATACTGGCAAAATGTACCCTAACTTGATGCGTTCTTCCAGTTTTAATGTTGGCTTCCACTAGCGTAAAGTGTTTGAAACGCTCTACCACTTGAAATAGTGTAAGTGAGGGCTTGCCTTGTTTTGAGGATATCATTTTGCCTTTCAAGGTTGGATGTGGTGCAATGCCTGCGTCAATCATTCCCGTTTCTTGAATGATTCTGCCATCCGTCAAGGCGAGATAAATTTTTTCAACTGTTCTGTGTTCAAACTGTAAACTGAGGTGTTGATGAGCGTTTTCGTTTTTAGCAAAGCAAAGAATACCGCTGGTTTCTGCATCCAAGCGATGTACCACAAAGACATGAGGATACCGTACTTTAAGTTGTGCCAGCAAATTAGGCTTGCTCGCATTGAACCTATCTGGAATAGACAACACCCCAGAGGGCTTATTCACTATGATTAAATCTTCATCTTCAAAAAGAATTTCCATGTTTGTTTAGGTGTTCAATTGTTTATTTGCTTAGATGTTTAGTGGGTTATTTGTATTAAAAACAACTCAATCCTGGCATACCAACAGCACTTATTTTTGATATGGCTTCAGGGCTTTATTGACTGCTGCTACATCGAAAACGGTAGGCTTGAAATGGTGTCCCAACTGAGCTAAGGCTAATTCGTGTGCGCTATGGGATTCATCTTCTAGGGCTTCCAACAACTCTGCATAGCCCCAAATACCACCGCAATCCTCTGGTGGACAAGTATTTTTGCCTGTTATGCAATAGGGCGGCAAAGTGGATTGTCCTTTAGTAATCACTTTTTCTAGGGTGATTTTATGCTGCCAGTGATCGCCAAAATCATAAATGTAGTAAAACTGTTGATTGGGTTCAGTGACATAATCACTTAAAATATGATTGGCGTATTTTTCGTCGAGTGTGCTTTGCTGAAATTCAAAAGCCCAAAGATGTGCATTTTTCCAACCCATTGTTATTTGAATAATCTGATGCAATTCCAACAATGCAATGGTATTGTAAATCATTATTTTACGCCAAACTAAAGGCTTTGTGCCTGAAAGGGCAATTTTTAATTGATAGAACGCTGTCATTTTGCTGTGAGGTTTTTAAAGTAACGCTTACGCTGGATGTAATACTGCCAAACGATACTCCCGTTGAGCTGAGCCGTTTGGTTAGGTACTTTGCTGATACTTGTCTTTTGAATGTATTCTGATACCACTTTACGTTGTCTGAGCAAGGCAATAATTTTTGGAAAAAAGTGCCAGTGCGCTTTCACAATCGCCATTATATTCTTGAATTGACCTTTCGTCAAAAACATTATTCCTGCCAGCCCATCTAGTGCTAAACGCAGAGGAATGAGCCAAATTAATTTTGGAATAGATTCGTTTTTGACAAGGGTAAATAGACTATTTCTAAAATTAAGATACGTTTTTTGAGGATTTTCATAACTCAAGGTACCGCCTCCTACATGATAGACTACTGATTTTGGACGAACCATAATCTTATAGCCGGCTCGTTTTAATCGCCAACAAAGGTCTATTTCTTCTAAATGAGCAAAATAATCGCTGTCAAAACCACCAATATCGTGAAATAGGTTGGCGCGCACAAACATAGCCGCTCCCGAAGCCCAAAAGATTTCTTGCGTGGTATCGTACTGTCCGCTGTCGCGTTCTACTTTTTGAAAAATTCTACCTCTGCAAAATGGATAGCCCAAACGGTCTAACCAACCGCCGGCTGCACCAGCATATTCGAAGTGACTTTTTTGGTGGAACGATAATATTTTAGGTTGACAAGCGGCTACGGTTCTGTCGCGTTCCATCAATTCAATAATAGGTGCTATCCAGTTAGGGGTAACTTCTACATCTGAATTGAGTAGGACATAATAATCGGATTTCACTTGTTGTAACGCTAAGTTATACCCTTGCGCAAATCCGTGATTTTCTTTCAAATCAATCCAGATAATATCTGGAAATTCTTTTTCAATTAATGATTGACCATCATCCGAAGAGCCATTATCCGCAACGTATATTTTATAATTGCCATAAGTGGTTTGAAGTAATGAGGGTAGAAATTGCGCTAAATATTTTTCGCCATTATAATTCAGGATAACAATCGCTACTTCTGCTTGATGCGCGGTTGATAGAGTTGCCGTTCGACTTTCTTCGTATTTTAAGGACTCGGTGGTATGTTTTTCATCTAGCTTTAATTGTTGGCTAAGTTCATCGAGGCTATTAAATTTTTGGTCTTCTCGCACAAAGTCCACCAGTTCTAAAGTAAGTTTATCGCCGTAAATATTTTTGCTAAAATTGAAAATATTGACCTCAATTGTTCTAGCCAACTTTTTGCCTACACTAGGACGTTTGCCAATATAGAGCATTCCTTTGTAGCGTTGCTGTTGATGATGCACGTAAACCGCATAAATGCCATCGGGAGGAATTAATTTGTGTGCACTACTGATTTCAATATTGGCTGTGGGGAAGCCAATGGTTGTACCAATCTTTTGTCCATGCACCACTGTTCCTGTCAAAGTGAAGCAATGCCCTAGCAACTGAGTTGCTTTTTTTATTTGACCGCTTAGCAAGGCTTTTCTTATTTTTGAAGAACTAATGGTTAGCTCATCTATTTCTTGCTTACTGATTTCAT
>DAITMC010000054.1:0-17293 GCA_036835365.1 Saprospiraceae bacterium | reverse complement strand
CATTTTGTACTCTTTTTTTTGTTGTGATTAATGTTGTGTGTGCTGCTAGTGTTGTGATGTCTTAATTATCCGACGATGGAGGTGTAGTGTCTCAACATGAAATGTTTTTTTATTAATACTTAATACATTATTGCTAGCTTAGATATTAAATATGTTTGCAAGGTATAACCTTTATACATACAGCGCAATAGGGTAGGGGTAGCGCCTTAGCTTACGGTAATATCTGTCGGTGAATGGTAGGTAAAAAAATAGAGAATGGGCATTTGTAAATTTACTGAACTAATAGAATAATAGGAATGGTTTGATGAGTTAGGCTTGCAATTTATATGATTTATTGCTTTAGATGCTGAGTTGGTAAAAGATAAATTTGCAAGTTTTGTTGCTAGCCCTTACCTTGAGTTGCAGTAAAATGAAGGATTAATCATGAATACACTCACTATAACGCAAAAGAAAATAGCGATTTACTCTTCCGTTCCGACTATTGAGCAACTGCAAACGGTGCATCATCAAATTGCACCCTATATTCATCGCACTCCTATTTTAACTTCGCAAAGTATCAATGTAATGGCAAATGCCAATCTATTTTTCAAATGCGAGAATTTTCAAAAGATAGGCGCTTTTAAGATGCGGGGAGCAGCTTGCGCAGCATTAGCCCTTTCGGAGGCAGAAATAGCAAAAGGTTTAGCTACTCATTCATCGGGTAATCACGCACAAGCGGTAGCCAAATCTGCCCAAAATCTAAAAACTAAAGCCTATATTGTTATGCCGAGCAATGCACCAGAAATTAAGCAAAAAGCAACTGCTAACTACGGGGCAACGGTTATACTTTGTGAACCTACTTTAGCCGCACGAGAAACCACGCTGGCAGAAGTAGTTGCTCGAACAGGCGCTACTTTTATACATCCCTACGATAACTATAATGTAATTGCAGGGCAATCCACTTGTGCTAAGGAACTGATTGAGGATAGTCCAATTTTAGATGCCATCATAGCGCCCATAGGTGGTGGTGGATTGATGAGTGGCACTTGTCTTGCAGCACTTTATTTTTCGCCGCTCACTAAAGTGTATGGCGCTGAACCAGCCGCTGTAAACGATGCTTATCGCTCTTTCAAAAGCGGACAAATAGAAGAAAATACCATCACAGATACCATTGCGGATGGTTTGAAAACTAATACTTGCCAAAAGACTTTTGACATCATGAAAACGCACTTAGAAGACATTTTCACAGTAAGCGAATTAGAAATTGTAGAAGCAATGCGCATCATTTGGGAGCGCATGAAAATTATCATAGAGCCTTCTTGTGCAGTGCCTTTAGCCGCTATTTTGAAGCATCCAAAACCGTTTGTAGGTAAAAAAGTAGGCGTTATCCTTACTGGAGGCAACGTGGACTTATCGAATCTACCGTTCACCAAATTCTAGTGCGCTTGCGCCATATTGCACTCATACTCGGCCATTCAGTAAAGTGCTGTGCGCCATTATCAAAGCGCAACTATCTTTGAGGCGTGTAGTTTTCTCATAGTATGTTGTTTACTCCTATATCGCTGATAAGTGATATGGGAGTTTTTATTTATTGTTCATTTGTTTGTATTGTTTTATACTTATATTTGTTCAAAACAGGAAAAGAAACTTTATGCTGGATTATCGCTACGTTTATGTCTTTAAAGTAAAGAGAAAGGATTTGTACAAAATTGGTATTTCTAAAGATTGGAAAATTCGCCAGATTCAAATTCAAGATAGTAAAACTACAAAACTGCAGTTGCGTATTCTTATTGCGCTACCCCTCTTGTTTGCTACTTTTTTTGAGCGGAGGTTGCACAAAAAATTCAGCAAATATCATAAACCACTTAAAGGTGTTTCTGGTGGAACAGAATTTTTTTCACTCAAAGATTACGATGGACATATCGGACTTAGAGGGGAACTCCTCAAATACTTCCTTTTACAATTGATGTTCCTTACTTTCATTTTTGTCGCCATTGGCATCAATCTGCTAGGTATTAACTGGTATGATTATCTTGGTGCTTTGTTCAAACGTTGAGTAGCACTATTTTTGTGTTCAAGGTGCTGCCTTTTGTTACCCTTCGTAGTATAAGGTGTTTTACTACCGCCTATTGTTCATCATTTCCTTTCTCTTGTTTTGCTGTTTTTGTTGGTAGAGTTCATCGTTTAGATGGTCAAGATATAAAATGCCGTTCAAATGGTCTATCTCGTGTTGAAAAATAACTGATGTGAACCCATAAATGGTTTCCTTGTGGTGAGAACCATCTATTTTGTCGTATTCAATAACAACAAAATCAGGTCTTTCCACCATAGCTCGATAATCGGGTATGGATAAACAACCCTCGGTCGTCAACTTCGTAGAATCGCTGTAAGCTACAATACTTATGTTGAGATAGCACTCAAATGGAAAAGTTGCTTTATCAAAGCGCTGCACCCATATAATTTGCCTCGGGATACCCACTTGTGGCGCAGCAATACCAACGCCCAACGAGCTACTATCGGTAACAGTTGCGTATAAACGAGTGATAAAATGGTTCAAGACCAAGTCTTGAGTATCTGGCTTTACTGGCATTGAATTGGTGCGTAAAAAAACAGAATCTACGTAATTCGTAATCTTGAGTAAGCGCATAGCACTGCTCGTATCTGCATCCATAATTGTGTTGACTTCTGTGGGGGTAAATGGTTTAAAATCAACAATTTGTGCATTTGTTGATTGATAAAAACCGATAAATGTAAAAATCAATAAGGCATAAGGATAACCCATGGTAGCATTTTTTATTGAGTTATAGTAAATGATTATAAACCTGCACAGGATACCAAATATTTGTAGCCTGTGCAGGTTTGTAGCTTATTGTGGCGTTAAGGTCGGAATTAAATTTGGATAATCTGTGATAATGCCATCAACATCTAGTGCTAGTAATGCTTTCATACGCTCTACATCGTTCACTGTCCAAGGAATAACTTTCATTCCTTTGCTATGAGCAGCTTTTACGAAGTCGGGAGTTATCAATTGATGATTAGGACTAATAATATTTGGTGTAAAGCCTAATTGTTGTAAATCTTGGTCTAAGCCCTCTGAAGTAGAAATCAAATAAGCTAGTTGTAAAGTGCTATCTTGTTGATGAACTGCTTGCAAGGCGCGTACATCAAAACTTTGGATATTGGCACGGTCTCTAATCCTTAACCTATTAATAGCATTTACCAATAAGTTGGCAAAAGTTGCTGGCGCTGGATGATAAACATGATCACCTTCAGGCGCACTTTTGATTTCAATATTGAATAGAGGAGCTTCTAAATTCCTTTGTGCAGCATAAGCACTAACCGCTTTTACTACATTTTCTAAAGTTGGCTTATTGGTTTTCATCTTCTTTTGGTCTGGAAATCCATCCACTGGCTTAGAGCCACAATCGTAAGCGGCAATCTCCGCTAGCGTCATTTGAAAAATGTTGAGTTGTTTTTCCTCTGCTTCGCTGATTTCATTACCCTGTGGTGTTAAACAAATTTTGGAGGACATCCAAGGTTCGTGAGATACTATTAAAATACTATCTTTCGATACTACTACATCCAGTTCTAAAGTTTTAACATAAGGTAAGGTAACCGCATAAGTAAACGCGGGAATACTATTTTCAGGTGCTAGCCCCTTGCCGCCCCTGTGCGCCTGCCAGTCAATAGTATTGAGGTCTAAAGAGGCTAGGTCAATTGTTCTTTCCTGTTGTTGTTCTATTTGACAGCCACTCCATAATGCTAATGCAATTAAGCATCCTATAAAACGTTGATGATTCATATTGAAATAAGGTTTAAATTTTCAGGGCAAAGATAATATTTATCAAGACACACTTACCTAACCAAAGTAAGTGTGCTTTGATGTTTTTAATCCCAATTCATATAAAAAATGCCTGCTTGGTCAATGCGCTCGTAAGTGTGCGCGCCGAAAAGGTCGCGTTGTGCTTGTACTAAATTAAGCGGTAGCCGTGCTGTTCGGTAGGCATCGAAGTAAGCCAATGTGGAAGAAAAAGCCATCAGAGGAACACCATTGTCAATGCCTAGTTTTATCATTAGCCTTGTGGCTTTGTGCGTATCCAGCAATTTTTCTTTGAGGATATCTGCCAAAAGTAGATTTTTCAGATGAGGCTCAGCCTGATAGGCTTGGCGCATCAGTTCTAACAATGCTGCACGAATAATACAACCACCTCGCCAAATTCTGGAAATGGTTTCCATATTTAAGTGATATTTGTATTCCTCAGAAGCCTCTGCCAGTAGTCGCATACCTTGTGCATAGGTGACGATAAATGAAAAATACAGACCTTGCTCCACTAACGTTACTAAATCATTTTGGTCAATGCTTGCCCCTGTGAGGTGTAAATCGAAAAAGGCTTCTGTGGCTTCTCGCTCCGACTTGGCGGAGGAAATACCGCGCATACTCACGGCTGCGTCAATACTAGGAATGGCAATGCCTAAATCCATCGCATTTTGCGAAGTCCACTTGCCTGTTCCTTTTTGTTTTGCTTTATCTAAAATTTTATCTATCAAGTCGCCCTCCCCCACGGGGTCATTTTGATGAAAGATTTGGGCTGTTATTTCAATTAAAAAAGAACGCAAACGACCTTCGTTCCAATTGCTAAAAACAGTGTGTAACTGCCGATTGGAAAGCCCCCCAATGCGCTTGAGGACATCGTAAGCCTCAGCAATCAATTGCATTAAGCTATATTCGATTCCATTGTGTACCATTTTTACATAATTTCCTGACGAAGTTTTGCCCAAATAAGCTACACAAGGCTCGCCATTTACCTTAGCGGATACGGCTTCCATAATAGGACGCACCAGTTCGTAAGCACTCTCTTCACCACCTGGCATAATACTAGGACCGAATCTAGCTCCCTTTGAGCCGCCTGAAACACCGATGCCTAAGAAGGAAATTCCTTTTTCTTTCAAATAGGTTTCCCTCCTGTTGGTGTCCTCATAAAAAGAGTTGCCACCGTCAATAATTAAATCACCCTCTGCAAGATGTGGAAGCAAATCATCAATAACAGCATCTACAATGTTGCCTGCTGGCACAAGCAACATAATTTTACGAGGCTTGGCTAGAAGTTGTACAAATTCCGCCGTTTCTGTTGCGCCTTTTATTTTTCTGAAATCAGCTTCCTGCTCCAGCAAGCGTGCTTTTTCATCGTCTTTATCCAAACCCACAGCAGAAAAGCCATGGTCGGCAACATTGAGCAAAAAATTTCTTCCCATCGTTCCCAGTCCAATCATCCCAAAATCATAAAGTTGAGTATCCATTTTAGTTTTGTTTATTTATAGGTGAGCTATTAATTTCTTCAAAGCAACAAGTTCAAAGCTACCATTTTTTTTCCAAGTCAGAAACTTTGTTTAATCGTCTGTTGTGGCGGTCTTCGCCTGTATAAGCAGCGTTGATATAATTGCGTACTAAATCTTCTGCTACGGCAATTCCTGTAATTCGCCCTCCCAAGCACATGACATTCATCGCATCGTGCTCTACGCCCTGCTTGGCAGAGTAAGTATCTGTGATGACGGAGGCTCTAGCTCCTTTTACTTTGTTAGCAGCAATGGCTGCACCAACGCCACTACCGCAAACGGCAATGCCTTTATCCACTTCTTGCCGTATGACCGCTTCGGTGAGTGGAATTACAAAGTCAGGATAATCATCTTGAGCGTCGTAAGTATGGGCACCATAATCTACAACCTCATATCCCATTTTTTTGATAAACTGCACTAATTGCTCTTTTAAAGCAAATCCGCCATGATCTGCTGCTATTCCTATTTTCATTTACTATTGGTTAATATTTCAAAAATATGAAGCGTAATATCTAAGAATCTGTTGATATTTTGAACATTATTTCCAGAAAATTTGATAACACAATAATTCGTTTTTTTTGTTTTTGCTTTGTAATAGAATGGACAAAATGAAAAAGATAAGTTTAATTTAACACACATTCTTGCTCTAAATTTACAAAACTCCTTTTTCCGTCCTATATTTCGAGCAATAAAAAAAATAAGGAAAAAATGATGCAACCTCTTGTTTTAGTAATTTTTGGTGCTTCTGGCGATTTGTCTAAGCGAAAATTAATTCCAGCAGTTTTTGAGTTATTTAAAAGTGGTTTTTTGCCTGAAAATTTTGCCATTTTAGGTGTAAGTAGAACAAAATACTCCGATGATGAATTCCGAAAGAACATATTTTACGACAATAAATTAGTGAATTTCAAGGGAAGTAACACACAAGAGCAAGTTCGATTTGCAAGTAAATTATTTTACACTTCAGTCCAAACCTCTGATATAGAAGACTACATCAAAGTCAAACATCGCTTGGAAGCATTGGATGCCAAATATGGAACGGATAAGAATTACATGTTTTATCTTTCTACTCCGCCTTCTCTTTATGAAACAATCCCCAAAGCACTGGCTAGGCATGGCTTGAACCAAAGCGAGCAGGGTTGGAGACGTTTAGTAATTGAAAAACCCTTTGGACACGATGAGGCTTCCGCTAAAGCATTGAACAAAGCGTTGTTGCAATCTTTTTCAGAAGAAAATCTTTATCGAATTGACCACTATTTAGGGAAAGAAACTGTACAAAATCTACTGGTTACTCGATTTGGAAATGGTATTTTTGAGCCACTATGGAATAGAAATTATATTGAGCGTATAGAAATCACAGCAGCAGAAAGTGTAGGCGTGAAAGGGCGTGCTGGTTACTACGATAAGTCGGGAGCATTGAAAGATATGGTACAAAACCATTTATTACAAATTGTTAGCCATGTAGCTATGGAAGCCCCCATTACTGCGGATGCTAGTGCTATACGCAACGAAAAAGTAAAAGTTTTTCAATCTATTCGACCGATTAAGAAAGAAGAAGTAGCAAAATATGTTATTCGAGGGCAATATATCGCTTCTGAAATTAATGGTGAAAGTGTAGAAGGATACCGCGAACACGAAGATGTACCAGCTTTTACAAAAACAGAAACTTATGTTGCCTTGCAATTTTATATTGACAACTGGCGTTGGGCTGGCGTACCTTTTTATGTTAGAACAGGAAAATATCTACCTACTAAAGTTACTGAAGTAGTTGTTACCTTTAAAACCCCGCCGCATCCTCTATTTAAGCGGCAATCAGAATATGACGATCAAAATAATCAACTCATCATGCGTATTCAGCCCGATGAAGGTATTGCCTTGCAATTCGGTATGAAAGTGCCAGGACAAGGATTCAAGGTGAAATCTGTGAACATGGAATTTCATTATTCTGAGCTGATTGATTCCCATTTGCCGGAAGCTTATGAGCGGCTCATTCTCGATTGTATGCGTGGCGATGCAACGCTTTATGCACATGGTGAATCGGTGGAAGCTGCTTGGCGGTTCATTGATCCTATTGTGGAAGCATGGCAAGAAGATGATAGTATTCCTATTTATGGTTATCCTGCTGGTACTTGGGGACCTGATGTAGCTGACGAAATGATTGAAGGCGAGGGCGAAACTTGGTACAATCCTTATAAGGCTCTAACAAGAGATGTTAATTTTTGTGTGTTATAATTTTTGTTTAATTGTTTGGCTGCTAGTAATGCCAAGCAGCTAAACAATTAAACAGTTAATATTTTTGTTTTTACATAAACTATTTATCATAATGAAAACCCTACACACTATTTTTCCGACAAAGAGAGAGGTCGCTAGACAATTAGCAGAAGATTTAGTGGTTTGGACTAGCGAAAAAACAAAGTTTAACATAGCTATTTCTGGTGGAAGCACCCCAAAAGTGCTATTTGAGTTGTTAGCCACAGCATATTTAGCGCATATTGATTGGAAGAAAATTCACTTTTATTGGGTGGATGAACGCTGTGTACCACCAAGCCATGAGGACAGCAACTTTAGGATGACTTATAATATTTTGTTGCGCAATATTCCTATCAGCGACCTTAATGTGCATCGTATTCGTGGCGAAAAAGAGCCTGTTGAAGAGGCAAATCGTTATGGACAATTCATTGATTACAGTGTGCCTCATCATCAAGGCATTCCACAATTTGATTTAGTCATGTTGGGCATGGGTGAGGATGGACATACCGCTTCTATTTTTCCTGACCAAATAGAGTTATTAACGGTTAATCAAACTTGCGCTTTGGCTAGGCATCCTAGTTCTGGACAATTTAGAATAACTTTGACGGGCAAGATTATTAACAATGCGACAAAAGTTGTTTTTATGATAACTGGCGAAGACAAGGCTGAAAGGGTAAGAGAAATAATTGGCAAAAAAGGGAACTGGATGTTCTATCCTGCTGCGCACATTCAGCCCAAAAGTGGTGATTTAACTTGGTATTTAGATCAAGCAGCAGCAGGGTTAACTTAAGCACTATATTTTTTATCATTATGTAAATCTACTAAAGCAAATGTTTAAAAATATTGTTTTTATTGCATTAGCATTCCTCTTTCTTTGGACAAGTTGCCAGTCAAAGAAAAAAGTGCCTATTCAAAAAGAAGAAGCCCAAGAGGGAGCATATTTAGAGATTATTACGACTGAAAAAATTGAGAAACCATTGGAAAGTTATAGCTTCACAGATGAAATTATTGTTGAAAATTCTACTGTTAACATTCCTGTTCGACTGGGCTTGAGGGAGTTAGAAAAAATGGTGAACGATGAGTTTAATTTAGTTTTAGAGCAGAATAAATCCTTCGAGCAGGAAGGCTATCAAGTGGAGGTTGAAAAATTGAACGATATTAAGATTAGTGCTGAATATCAGAGAATTAAGTATCTAGTGCCTTTAAAGCTAAAAATTCAAAGAAATATGGGTTTTGCTACGGTAAAAGCGGATGCTGCATTAGCTATGCAATTTTTCACCGATTTTGATGTGCAATCCAACTGGGAGCTTTCTACCTTATCGTCCATTGAAAGCTATGAGTGGTTAGAGCAACCCAAATTGCGTTTTGGTGGTGTGAGCATTCCTGCCCAATTTGTAGGTGATATGGTCATTCGTCAAAGCAAAGCTATCATTACAAAATCTATTGATGACCAAATTAAGGAAAACTTGAATCTGCGTAAAGTAATTGAAAATGCTTGGAAGCAGTTACAAGAACCAATTGAATTATCAAAAGAATATAACTCTTGGGTAGCTATTCATCCACAAAACATAACGGCAACCACGCTATCCACCACCGCTGATGCAATTGCCTTTACTGTTTCTGTTGTGTCGCAGCCCAATATATCGCTTGGCGAAAAGCCATCAACGACTAGGCTAACGTCGCTACCTCCTTTCAAATTCAGTGCTATCACGGACAACGATTTTAAGATTTTTGTTGCAACAGTAGTGCCATATAAAGAGGCAGAAAAATTAGCCACGCAAAATTTAAAGGGGGAAACCTTCACTTCAGGGAAATATCAAGTAACAGTTGAAGATATATCCCTTTACGGTCAAGGAGAGAAATTAGTCATAGATACCAAACTTTCTGGCAGTTATAAAGGCAGTGTTTATCTAATTGGCGAACCTTATTACGATACTGCCAAAAATAGAGTGGACATCAAAAACCTTGATTACTCCTTAGGTACACAAAATTTTCTGTTCAGAACAGCCGGCTGGCTAATGAAAAGTAGTATGAAAAATAAGATTAGAGAAAATATCAATTTTTATGTGGATTACAACTTGCAAGAAATTAAAAAGCAAGCGCAAGAACAATTCACAAGGTACGAGATAGCACCTGGTATTATTTTGAAGGGAGATTTAAAAGACCTTAATATTACTGATGTCTTTTTGACGCGTGAAGGCATTCGAGTGCAGGTGGGCGTGCAAGGAAATATGAATGTCAGTTTGGAAGGCATACAAATAGTAAACCACAATGGACGCTAATGTCCAAGCTACACTTTGTGTAGATTCAGTGGATTTGAATAAAAAATAGACCTTAATGTCATTTTTATACAGAAGAAATAATCGAATTCTATTATTTTTGGGCGTTTCCAAAAAAATTACACATCTATGAACTTACACGAATATCAAGGAAAAGAGCTGTTAGCAAGGTATGGAGTACCTGTTCAGCAGGGAATTTTAGCGCACACTTTAGAAGAAGCAGTGGCAGCTTATGAAAAAATTAAGCAGGACTCTGGCTCTCCATTTGCCGTAGTGAAGGCTCAAATTCATGCTGGAGGACGTGGAAAAGGCGGCGGCGTGAAATTGGCTAAAAATATGGATGACCTAAAAACGCATGCAGCCAACATACTTGGCATGATGCTTAAAACCCCTCAAACACCAGGTGGAATGGAGGGTCCAGGCAAACTGGTAAGAAAAATTATCATCACCGAAGACGCTTACAAGCCCAACTTTGAATCTTGCAAGGAATATTATATTTCTGTGCTGACAGATAGAGATAGCAAACGCAATGTAATTGTTTATTCCGTGAAGGGAGGTATGGATATTGAAGCTGTGGCAGAGGAAACGCCTGAATTAGTACACAAAGAATTTGTTGATCCACAGCTAGGCTTGCAGGCTTTTCAAGCAAGAAAAATTGCCTTCAATCTTGGGTTGGAAGCAGAGGCTTTCAAGAATATGACTAAGTTCGTAACTAAATTATACGATGCTTTTGTAAAATCAGATGCTACACTCATTGAAATTAACCCTTGTATGCACAATGGCTTGAATGAAATGATTGCAGTAGATACCAAAATGGCATTAGATGATAATGCACTTTTCAGACATAAGGATTTGATAGCATGGCGAGATAAAGATGAGGAAGACCCTATGGAGGTAGAAGCTGGAGCGCATGATTTGAATTATGTGAAATTGGATGGTAATGTGGGGTGTATGGTGAATGGTGCTGGACTAGCAATGGCAACGATGGATGTAATTAAACTTTCTGGCGGTGAGCCAGCTAACTTCCTTGATGTAGGTGGAACGGCTGATGCCCAGCGTGTGGAGCAAGCCTTTCGGTTAATTTTGAAAGACCCCAATGTAGAGGCTATTCTCATTAATATTTTTGGTGGTATTGTGCGTTGCGACAGAGTGGCAAACGGAGTGGTGGAAGCCTACAAAAATATGGGTGATGAGATTAATGTGCCTATCATTGTTCGCTTGCAAGGAACGAATGCCGATATTGCGAAACAGATTATTGATGAATCTGGCTTAAATGTGCGCTCTGCGACTTTGCTGCAAGAAGCAGCAGACGAGGTAGCAAAAGCATTGCAAGCAGAAGATTTAACGAAAATTGAAGGCATAGGACCAAAAATCCAAGAAGCGCTGCACGAAGCTGGAATTAAGTCGTATAGAAAATTGTCCTTAACTTCAGCAGCGCAGTTAAAAGACATACTAAATAATTTTCCAATGGCTAACCCTTCCACATGGGCGCAGCAAGCCGACATGGCCTCCAAAGGAAAATGGGAAGAGTTGAGAAAATGGCAAGACCAGCTTATTGGAGGAGTCGAAAAATAAACTATTTTTAGATGTAATGGATGAGGTGGTTTTAAGCGACTTTGCTTAAAGCTACCTCATTTTATTTTGTCGGCCTACTTTTTTCGTAAAAAAAAGTAAGTTTGTGATAAATTCACAATTAAACTAAAATACAGTCAAAACTTATGTTCTTACAACGCGCAAATGAAGGAAAAAATGATCTCTGGCGATACATCATTACTATCCTAATTGTTATTGTTGGTGCAGTTATTGGTGGCATTCCTTTACTCGTTGTACTGTTGGCGAACAAAGGCGAGGATATGCCACCTAGTGATTTTCAAGAAATGATTGCATCAGGTGATTTCAGTGAACTAGGCATCAATGCTAATACTTTTTTATTGTTGATGTTGCTACAATTTGTCTTTGTTTTTTTTCTACTTTGGTGGATGATTGTCGTGTTGCATAAAAAGCCTTTGGTTGCAGTGATGACGGCTCGGTCTAAACTAGATTGGCGTAGAATTTGGTTAGGATTTGGTGTTTGGGCGTTGTTCATGTTTATTGCCGAAGCTATTTCTTATGTTTTGCATCCTGAGAATTATATTTGGCAGTTTGAATTAACTTCGTTTCTGCCATTGATTGCCATTGCACTTTTTTTATTACCCATACAAACCTCGGCAGAGGAACTCCTCATGCGAGGTTATCTCATGCAGGGCATTAGCTTAATAAGTCAATACCGTTGGATACCGCTTGTCTTAACTTCAGTAGTATTTGGGCTGTTACATGGCTCCAATCCAGAGGTTGCAAAATATGGTTTTTACACCATGATGATTGGCTACATTTCGATTGGTTTGGCTCTAGGTATGATGACTTTAATGGATGAGGGTATTGAACTAGCATTGGGCGTTCATGCCGCCAATAATATCTTTGGTGCTTTATTTATTACTTTTGAAGGCTCAGTGTTAGCTACGCCTGCTATGTTCAAAGTAAAAGAAATTGACCCTGTAACAGGCAACATTGTAGCTATTGTGAGTAGTATTCTATTCATTCTACTCATGGCATGGCTACTAAAATGGACGAACTGGACAAAACTCTACGGAAAAATAAATCGTGAGGTACACGTTTGAAGATGAAATAATCAATTAAAATTCAGTTTAAAAAAATCAAATTCATAGTTTATGAAGTGGCAGATAATAGTGTTGTTTTTTTGTGGTTCAATTATCGGGTTAAACGCACAACCTGAGCGTTGGCAGCAACGCGTTGAATATAAGATGGATATTGACTTCGATGCTAACAAACATCAATTTAAAGGAAAACAGGAGTTAAGATACTATAACAATTCACCTGACACTTTGGATAAGGTGTTTTATCATCTTTATTTCAATGCTTTCCAGCCGAATAGCATGATGGATGTCCGCTCGCGGCTTTTACCTGATTCGGATCCAAGAGTAGGAGCGCGTATCTCGAAATTAAATGCAGAAGAAATAGGCTATCTTAAAGTTAATTCACTCACTCAGAACGGTCAAGCAGTCCTTTTTGAAGAAGTGGAAACTATATTAGAAGTACAACTTGAGCAACCAATTTTGCCCCACAGTACAGCGACTTTCATGATGGAATTTGATGGTCAAGTGCCAGTTCAGGTTCGTCGTTCGGGCAGAAATAGCTCAGAGGGCATTGACTATTCGATGGCACAATGGTATCCTAAATTATGTGAATACGATTATCAAGGTTGGCATGCCAATCCTTATATCGGTCGAGAATTTTATGGGGTATGGGGAGATTTTGATGTTAAAATTTCGATAGATAAAAGCTACGTCGTTGCTGCATCAGGCTATATTCAAAATCCTGATGAAGTAGGACATAATTATCAAGAAAATAGCACTAACGTAAAAAAGCCGCAGAGCGAAAAATTAACCTGGCACTTCATCGCTCCTAATGTTCACGATTTCATGTGGGCAGCGGATAGAGATTATGTGCATACCAAATACACCGCTAAAGACGGGACGCTACTGCGCTTTTTTTATCAAGAGAATGAGCGCACGAAAGAACCCTGGGCAGCACTACCCGCCATCATGTCAGAAGCATTAGCATTTTTGAATGCCAACTATGGAAAGTATCCTTACAAGGTTTATTCCTTTGTGCAAGGTGGCGATGGTGGTATGGAATACCCGATGGCAACTTTGATAACAGGTGAGCGTCCTTTGACTAGCTTAGTGGGAGTAGCCGTCCATGAACTGGTTCATAGTTGGTATCAAATGGTACTGGGGTCGAACGAAAGTTTGTACGCTTGGATGGATGAAGGCTTTACGACTTATGCTAGTGCAGAAACAATGAACTACTTGCGCAATAAAGGTTTAATTCCTGGCACAGCTATTACCAATCCACAAGCAAGCAATTACGATGGTTATGTGCGCTTTGCTGCCAGTGGCTATGAAGAGCCGCTTTCCGTTCATGCTGACCATTTCAAGACAAACAGTGCTTATAGCGTAGCAGCATACGTAAAAGGTGGCGTTTTATTGAGTCAACTAAAATATATTATGGGTGAGCAAGCATTCAAAAGAGCATTGCTGCGTTACTTCGACACTTGGAAATTCAAACATCCTAACGCTAATGATTTTATCCGTGTCATGGAAAAAGAATCAGGTCTGGAATTGGATTGGTATAAAGAATATTTTGTTTACACCACCCACACGATTGACTACGCTATTGATTCTTTAGGCACTAATGAAGTTTACTTGAGTAGAAAAGGGGTTATGCCTATGCCTGTGGACGTACTGGTAACCTATGAGGATGGCAATAAAGAGCTATTTACCATTCCGTTGGATTTAATGCGTGGCACTAAACAAGAAACATTGAACAATATGAAATTCACGGCTTTGCCACGTTGGGCATGGACACATCCAACTTATACGTTAAAAACAAATAACACTATTGTGGAGGCTCAGATCGATCCATTCCGAGGAATGGCGGATAGCAATGTTAGTAATAATAAAGGGAGTAAATAAATGGCGAAATTTAGAACTAATCATGCTCGACAAGGCAAAGGTGGTTTACCAAAAATACAACCATTGTTAGCTTTAATCACCCTAGTTGGTGCCTTTGTCTGGGGTGCGATGGAGTTACCCAATTGGTTGGTTACCAATATGCCAACAGAAGTAGATATTCCTTTTCCAGATAAGGAAATAAAAAATTATGCGGAGGAAGAAGTATTTTTTCTGCCTAAAATGACCGTAGATCAAGTGATTCATCATAAACATTACTCGTTAGGTTATGTAAAAGAACACAAACTAGCGGCTTGGGTGGCTTACGAACTTACGCGCGAGCAACTTAAAATGGAACGTGTAAAGCGTGCTGATTTTTTTCAACCCGATTCAAAAGTAGTTACTGGGTCAGCGCAATTAAGCGATTATCGAGGCTCAGGCTACGACCGTGGACATTTAATTCCCGCCGCTGACCGTGCTTTTTCCACAGAAGCCATGGAAGAAACTTTTTTGCTGAGTAATATCGCCCCCCAAGTACATACCTTCAACGGCGGTATCTGGCGAGAGTTAGAAGAAGTAGTGCGTGATTGGGCTTACAAGTATAAGAAAGTGTATATCGTTACAGGTCCACTGCTAACAATACCTCCTGTAAAGCGTATTGGCGCAAATAAAGTGAGTGTGCCTGCTGCTTTTTACAAAGTTGTCTTAGATATTTCTGAGCCTGAGTTAAAAGGCATCGGATTTATTATTCCAAATGAAACTTGCACTCAGCGATTGCAGCAATATGCAATGAGCATTGACGAGGTAGAGCAACAAACAGGTATTGACTTTTTTGCGGATTTGCTGGACAAATCATTGGAACAAAAAATAGAAAGCCAATTCGATGTTGCACTTTGGGCTTTCAATGAAAAAAAGTATGAATTACGCATCAATCGTTGGAATAATAATACCAGATGATGAATAATGTAAATGATATAAATCTAAAAGGTTTGCAGGAGCTGTCTGTTAATTAAAATTCTTTATTTACAATCGCTATCGAATTATGTCAAATCAAGAAAAATTTAGGCAAGAAATTGCCGACAAATATACCACTAAAGGGGATTACATTGTGCTTGGAGGAGGTATGCTGGAGGGAGTACCAGTAAGTGATACTTTAGTAAAATTGCCACTAAAAACCCTAAATCGGCATGGCTTAATCGCGGGGGCTACTGGAACAGGGAAAACAAAAACCTTGCAAGTTATTGCAGAACAACTCTCTGCCAAGGGAGTACCTTGCTTGCTGATGGATATAAAAGGCGACTTGAGCGGTATAGCTGCTGAAGGAAAAACTAACCCTAAAATCGAAGAGCGACATCAACATATTGGTATTCCTTTTGAAGTTGGGGTAAGTCCTGTGGAGTTCTTAACGCTTTCGGAAGAAAAAGGAGTTAGGCTTCGTGCGACAGTCTCGGAATTCGGACCAATTTTATTTTCCAAGATATTAGGTCTTAATGAGACACAATCGGGCATTGTAGCAGTTGTTTTTAAATATGCCGACGATGAAGACCTGCCCCTTTTGGATTTAGAAGATTTCAAGAAAGTGTTGCAATACTTGGCTAAAGAAGGTAAGGCAGAAGCGGAGGCTATCTATGGTAGTTTCCACAGTGCCTCTGTTGGTATTATCACTAGGAAAATACTAGAGTTGGAGCAGCAAGGGGCAACTATTTTCTTTGGTGAACCTTCATTTGAAGTGGCTGATTTACTCCTTCAAAAAGACGGAAAAGGGGTAACTTCTATCATTCGATTAACAGACATCCAAGATCGGCCAAAGTTGTTTTCTACTTTCATGCTACAACTTCTAGCAGAAGTATATAGCACTTTCCCCGAGACAGGGGATTTAGAAAAGCCTAAATTGGCTATTTTTATTGACGAAGCACACTTAGTATTTGATCAAGCCTCCAAGCCATTACTCGACCAAATTAATGCCATCATTCGGCTGATTCGTTCCAAAGGAGTAGGCATTTTCTTTATTACACAAAGCCCAACAGATATTCCCGAAGAAGTACTCGGGCAGCTTGGCTTAAAAGTGCAACATGCTTTGCGTGCCTTTACTGCAAAAGACCGAAAAGCTATTAAGCTAGCAGCCCAAAATTTTCCTGTTTCTGACTATTATAAAATAGATGAATTACTCACGCAGATGGGAATTGGTGAGGCTATGGTCACTGTTCTCAATGAAAAAGGTATTCCTACGCCTCTTGTGCATACCCTATTGCGTGCGCCACAATCGAGAATGGATATTTTGACAGATAATGAAATTGACCAAATTATTCGCACTTCCGCAATTCAAAGCAAGTATAGTCAATCTTTAGATCGAGAAAGTGCGAAAGAAATATTGACTGAAAAACTTAAAGAAGCCCATCAAGAAACGCATCAACAAAAACTTAGACAACAGAAATCACAGACCACAAGTCGAAGAACAGAAAAATCCAGGCTAGAGCAAGTAATGGACAATAACGTAACTCGTCAAATTGGCAGAACCGTGGCTAGGGAATTGACTAGAGGGCTGCTAGGTGTACTAGGCATTTCAACAACCAAGCGAAGAAGGCGATAGCGAATTAAGCCCAGCGAAGTAGCCTTTTCCCTGCCGCTGATTTCAGGTAAATTTTTTTAGTTCTAGCTGTTGGTCTATCTTTACATTCAATGGTGTAAATTAATTGGAAAGGTCTATACGGCTTGGTAGCTTTCTCTTTCCCTTGATTGTGTTGCTCGATACGCCGCTCCAAGTTATTGGTCATCCCGACATAAATCCAATGATGACTAATGGATTTTAAAGCATAAACCGTAAACATAAAATGTATATTTAAAAAAAGAGGAGTACCCCGGGGGGGAATCGAACCCCCACGATATTGCTATCACTGGATTTTGAATCCAGCGCGTCTACCAATTCCGCCACCGAGGCAATAT
>DAITMC010000053.1:0-17450 GCA_036835365.1 Saprospiraceae bacterium | reverse complement strand
GTGGTCGCAATTCATGCCAATGAGCGTCGCATGAAAGAATACGGAGTTGCTAGTACCCCCGACTACAAAAATAGAGGCAGCCTCGCTCACGAATACACTCGATTTATTACAGAAGAGTTGGTGCTATTCATTAAAGACCATTACAAATTAAGTCAACGAATTAATGAAATAGCCATTGCAGGTTTTTCTTTAGGCGGACTTTCTGCCTTTGATATTGCTTGGCATCATGCCAATTTATTTCAGAAGGTAGGTGTATTTTCTGGTTCATTTTGGTGGCGATCCGCCCCAAGCAACAATATTGACCCTGATGCTGACCGTATTGTACCGCATATTTTGCAATTCAGTGAGAAAAAAGAAGGCTTAAAATTTTGGTTGCAAGCAGGCACAGAAGACGAAAAAGAAGACCGTAACAGCAATGGAATTATTGATGCTATTGACGATACGTTGGATGTTATGACAGGACTTAATAAATTGGGTTACAATGGGAAAGACATCAAATATGTAGAGATAAAGGGGGGAAAACATGACACCGCTACTTGGCGAACAGCAATGCCTGATTTTTTAACTTGGGCATTTGGTAATTAGCGATTAAATCGTTGGTCATGAGGATGAGAGTTGATGGATTCATTCAACGATTGAGCGATGAAGTTCAATGGAGTTTTTTTCCAGATGCTGTCCAAAATGAATTGATGTAAACTAAATATATTATGGAACTTTTTTCACTATTAGTTGCCACCTTACCCGCTCTTTTGATTGCAGGTTTTATCTATTGGCAAGATAAATACGAAAAAGAGCAGCCAATACCGCTCCTACTTTGCTTTTTATTTGGCATGGTCATCACCTTTCCAGCGCGTTGGTTAGAGATGAAAGCCTATCACATAGGTTGGCATGAATCCGAGAACTTTCCAATGACGGTTTTTGTAGCCTTTATTGTGGTTGCTTTCAATGAAGAATTGTTCAAATTCATTGCGTTGGTTGCCTATCCATTTCAAAAATCCTTTTTTAATGAACCTTTTGATGGTATTGTTTATGCGACTATGATTGGTATGGGTTTTGCTGCGCTGGAAAATATGTTATATGTCAACCAATATAGCCTTTCTGAGACGTGGGGCAGAGCATTCACCGCCGTTCCTTCACATGGGGTGTATGCTATTATGATGGGCTACTTTGCAGGCTTAGCCAAATTCAATCCTCAAAAAAAGTGGAAGCTACTAGGTTTAGGGTTATTAAGTGCCACACTGATGCATGGAATATACGATCTTTTTCTTATCCAGCAAATAGCAGAATGGTTGATGTTACTTTCTGTGCTTCTTCTTTATGGCTCTATGTATTTTGCGTGGAATATGCTGAAAGCACATCAAATGAATTCACCGTACAAAAATGTAAAGCCTTAAAGTCGCTACGTTTTACAGTTGTTTATATTCAACTGATGTTGAATAACCTAGAAGTTAATATGCTATTAACGTACCTAAGTTATCTTCACCTCAAAATTCAAAGCAAATGAAAAAACTACTCTTTTTTACCTTAGCTTTTTTGCCGATCTTTTGTAGCGCACAATCCGTTAAAGAGCTTGCTCGTTTTTCTGCACCCAATGCCACGCAAGCGGTCGCCGTAGATAGCTTATACTTTTACACGGTCAGCAATTCTAAAATTGTGAAACACCGCAAGGACAATGGTGCTGTCGTGATAGAGCAAAAATATCCATTCAAACACTTGAATAGTGGCATCATCATTGACGGAAAATTGTATTGTTCCAACAGCAATTATCCTGAAGTACCCATGGCGAGTTCCTTAGAAATTTTTGACCCCAACACCTTAGAACACATTGGCTCTCATAGCTTTGGTATTTACATTGGTTCTTTTACTTGGATTGACCGCTGGCAAGACGACTGGTATTTGATGTTTGTGCATTATGAAAATTATGCGCAAGAAGCCGGAAAAGGGGTGGCTTATTCTATGCTCGTGCGAACCGATTCTCTTTTCCGACAAAAGGCAGCTTGGGTGTTGCCCAAATCTTTGATTGAACGCCTACGACCAGAAAGTATTTCAGGCGGTAGCTTTACCGCTGATGGAAAATTGTTGCTTAATCCTCACCATTTTGAAGAAATGTATATCTGCCAAATCCCTAAAATGGGCTATGAACTGGAATTGCTTAACACAATCCCTGTTCCCTTTCAAGGACAAGGTTTAGCGTGCGACCGTTATCAAGTGAATGTATTGTGGGGAATGCGTCGAGACACCCGAGAGGTCATTAGTATAAAAATTCAAGATTGATTTCTTGCTGCGAGGTCTTTGCTATTCATGTACATTGACCTCGCAGCAAACTGATGTTAATTTTCCATGTGCATTACCAACGGATACAGTTCTTGTGGGTCTTTCACATTAGGCTTTTGTTGTTTCAGATAAGTATCCAACTTTTTACCCTGACGGCTATAAAATGCCTGTATATCTTTTTTGGTTTTGATTGGAGTAAGTTGATTAGCTTTAAAAAAGTAGATTTTTCTTTCTCTAATCCAAGTATCTACGGTTGGTCCACCTGTAATGTTTGCGGTAGGAGTAGGTGGTTTAATATCTACATAATGATGCACTAAAACAGTGGTTGCTGCTTCCCCCGTTCCAATTTGTTCCATGAATCCATTGAGTGCTTTTCCATTATATTGAAAGCGATTGGCGGGAATGAACAACCTTTTGCTTTTACCTTCAACAACTTCTACTCGTCTAAAATTTCTATTATTGATGCTATTTTCTTGCCCTTTGTAAAGCACTTCTAAAATAGCCAAGTTCAAATCGAGCCTTACTTGATCAAAACGCGCTACCATCGTATCATTTAACACAACATCTCCTACTTTCCATTCTTCAAATAGCAAAGTAGAACCTCGTGGATCTTTAGAGGCGGTGTTCTTAATGTTGCCATAATTGTTAATAAACTGCAGTTGCACTGCTTGCTGGTCGTAACTTTGTGCCGTTATACCTTGACAAAATAGCCTAAATAAAGCTACACTGAACATTACCTTTAGTAGTTTGCCTTTCATAAGAAGTCGAGTTTGGTGAAGTAATGATTAATTAAAATAAAGAAGGTACAAAGTAGGATTTGGTTCGTTGCAAGGATGTTAAAAGTGAAAATAAAAATGGCTTACTTGAAAAGTAATAGCTAATACCTCCCTATTTACCCTGCTCACGACCTTAGAAACAACAAATACTTAGCCACCATATCACACTTCATACCGTTGCAAAAATTAAACATTCAATTAATTTTATAAATTTGCAAAAAAAGTCATTTATTGCAATGAAAATAGCTTTATTCAATTTTTAATTTGGGAATTATGATGGTAAGAAAAATCACTTTATTGTTACTTTTATTTGCTACTGCTCAACACTCGCTATGGGCGCAAAAGACAGGATGGACCAACCTATTTAATGGTAAAGATTTCAGCAATTTCACCCAATTAGGTGGAACAGCAACCTACAAAATTGAAAATGATGCCATTGTTGGTATTTCAAAAACGAATACGCCAAATAGTTTTTTAGCCACCAAAAAAACTTATGGCGATTTCATTCTCACTTTGGAAGTTAAAATTGATGCCGGCTTGAACTCTGGCATTCAAATTAGAAGTTTAAGCAAAGCTGACTATCAAAATGGTCGAGTGCATGGCTATCAAGTAGAGCTTGACCCCTCCACAAGAGCTTGGTCTGGAGGTATTTATGATGAGGCTAGACGAGGATGGCTCTATCCAATTACTAACAATCCTAAGGCACAAAAAGCATTTAAAGTGGACGATTGGAATGAGGTACGCATAGAAGCTATTGGGCAGCACATTCGCACTTGGATAAATGGTGTCCAATGCGCTAATCTAGTGGATGATATGACTGCCGAAGGGTTTATTGCGCTACAAGTACACAGCATTAGAGATGCTCAATTAGAAGGTACTACCGTTTCTTGGCGCAACATAAAAATCAAAACAGATGGTCTTGCCAGTGAAAGTTGGGCAACACATCCTTACGCTATGGAAGTCAACTATATTCCAAATCATTTGACAGCAATGGAGATGCGCAAAGGCTGGCGCTTGCTTTGGGATGGTAAAACCACCAATGGCTGGCAAGGGGCTAAGTTGAAAGGTTTTCCAGAAAAAGGCTGGAAGATGGAAAATGGCATATTGACCGTACTCTCCTCTGGTGGTGCTGAGTCTGCAAATGGTGGCGATATTATCACGGTAGATACTTACAGCAATTTTGAATTGATTGTCGATTTCAAGATTACAGAAGGGGCAAATAGTGGCGTTAAATATTTTGTTGACCCAGAACTCAATAAAGGCGAAGGCTCTGCTATTGGGCTAGAATTTCAAATCTTGGATGACCAGAAACATCCAGATGCAACACAAGGCATTAGTGGCAATAGAACAGTGGGTTCACTCTACGATTTGATGCGGGCAGATAATTTATCAGAGCCAGAAAGGATGGAAAAACGTTTCAATGGCGTTGACAACTGGAATCGCGCTAGAATTGTCGTGAAAGATGGTCATGTGGAACACTGGCTCAATGAAATCAAGGTAGTGGAGTTCGATCGCCATTCGCAAATGTTTAAGTCGCTGGTAGAAAAAAGTAAATATGCGCAGTGGAAAGATTTTGGTATGGGGCAAACAGGTCATATTTTACTACAAGACCATGGTGATACTGTTCACTTTAGAACTATTAAAATCAGAGAATTTTAAACGCTATTAGCTTAGGCGTAAAGTATCTATAAATTTCTTTACTATTCAATCAGCAAAACGAAAATAAAATGAAAAACGATGTTTCAAGACGATCATTCCTGCATTCGGTCAGTTTGCTAGCAGCCAGTGCTGCTATGCCTGTCAGTAATTTCAATTTTGGTAAGCAGCTAAAAGTAGTACTTGTCGGCACTGGCGTTCGAGGCATTTCCTTCTGGGGAAAACGCTTGGTGGACAATTACAGCGAAATCCTAGAATTTGTTGGCTTATGCGATATCAACTCTGGCAGATTGGAAATGGCAAAAAATTTCATGAAAGTTAACTGCCCAACTTTTGTGAATTTTGAAGAAATGATAACCACGACTAAACCTGATCTCATTATAGTTACTACTACCGATTCTACGCACCATGAGTTCATTATCAAAGGTGTAGAAATGGGCTGCGATGTCCTAACCGAAAAACCGCTGACCACAGATGAACAAAAGTGCCAAGCCATCTTAGATGCAGAGCGCAAGACCAAACGTCGCGTAATTGTAGGCTTCAACTATCGCTGGAGTCCTTACATGACTAAAATTAAGGAACTACTGGCAGCCAACACTATTGGTAAAGTAACGTCTGTTGATTTCCATTGGTACTTAAACAATTATCATGGAGCTTCCTATTTTCGACGCTGGCATGGGCAGCGCGAATACGGCGGAACGCTTTGGGTGCACAAGGCAACGCACCATTTCGACCTTGTAAATTGGTGGCTCGATTCAGACCCATCAGAAGTATTTGCTTATGGTGCATTAGAACACTACGGTAGCAATAGTCCTTTCAGAGGAAAAAACTGTCGTACTTGCGACCACAAAAAAGACTGCAAATACTACTGGGATATTACCAAAGACCGCCATATGATGGAACTTTATGCTAACCACGAGCAGCACGACGGCTACATTCGCGACAACTGTTTGTTCCGAGAAGAAATCAATATTTACGATAAAATGTCGGCGCAAATTAAATATGCCAACAATACGATTGTAAACTATTCTTTGACCACTTATTCTCCTTATGAAGGTTGGAAAATTGCTTTCAATGGCACAGAAGGCAGGCTGGAAGCTTGGGAAGATATTCCTTACCTAGAAAAAATAGAACAAGCAGACCAGGCAGAACTACATGCACGAGAAATGGCTCAAGGGGCAAAAGAAGATATTGCTTATAACCAGATAGTTTTACATAAAAACTGGAATAAATACGAGGTAGTTAATGTGCCTTACACGCGCGGCGGCCATGGCGGTGGCGACAGTCGTTTGCAAGACAAAATCTTTGTTAGCCCTACATCTCCAGACCCATTACGCCACACCGCAGGAACGCGTGATGGAGCAATGTCCATATTAGTGGGTATTGCTGCTAGAAAAAGTATTGAATCTGGAAATCCTATACGAATAGCAGAATTAACGGACTTAGAGCCACGCGCTAAGCGGTTGTAAATCAAATAAATTAAAGAAACTCAAGGTTAGTCGAGCCACTAACTTTGGGTTTCCTACAAGTGTTAAAATAATCCTAAAATAGTTAAATAAATTTGGATAACAAACTTATTTACTTCACTTTTGCGCCCTAATCAAATCCCTAGTACATGTTTACATCCCGTTTGGGTGTCTTTTTAATGCTTTGTTTAGTATTGGTCTCTTGTGTTAAAGAAGAAAAGCAAACATTAACAGCTTCTTTGATTCCATATGCACAGTTGCCTAATCAACTTAGTCCAAAAGACGCACTTAACTCTTTTGAAAAGTCTAAGCAAAATTATACTTTCCATCACCTTTACACACTTACAGCGCTTCCGCCTAATGTTTTTCCAATCGTTAACCATGTTGCCTTAGCAGGTTTGAATGCACAGCGAACAGTACTGAAGTATAAGTCGCATCAGTATAATCAGAGAATTGGCAACTTGCAAATTAACCACAGTCAACTTCATGAAACGATTGACTTATTGGAAACATGGCAGCATATTTTACCCATTGGCATTGAAAAGCAATTGGATGCTTATCAAATATGGGGGAATAACAGAATGGGTAAAGTAAGATTCACAGGATACTTCGCACCAATCATAAAAGCGAGTAAAGAGCCAACGGCTACTTTTAAATATCCAATTTATGCAACGCCTTTATACTGTCCATCCACCGTGTTAACACGACAAGAAATCGAGGCTGGGGCTATAAAAGACTGTGCAGAAATACTTGCCTACGCCGCTAGTAAGGTAGATATTTACTACATGCAATTGCAAGGCTCTGGCTATGTGGAGTATCCAAATGGTAAAACAGAATTGTTAGCTTATGCGAGTTCTAATAGTTATCGTTTCAATAGTATTGAATCGTATTTATCTGAAAACCAGCATAAGTATGATGTTGCCAATATTTCTATGGATGGCATAAAAGGTTATCTAAATAGAAATCCAGCATTAGTAGATTCGGTACTTAATATTGACCCGTCCTATGTTTTTTTTAGAAGAACTAAAGATGCGCCATCTGGTGCAGGTTTGGTCGCCTTAACGCCTGAAATGTCTGTGGCAGTTGACCCCAAGTACATTCCTCTAGGCAGCACTTTATTAGCAGAAATTCCTAAAATTGGACGCAATGGCAAAGTGGAAGGCACAGAATATAAAATTTTATTAGCTCAAGATGTAGGCGGAGCCATTAAAGGTGCTGGACACATTGATATTTACTTTGGGGAAGGCAAAGAGGCTAGAGCAAAAGCAAAGCATTTCAACCATTATGGTAAAGTCTGGTTGTTGCTCCCCAAGCAATCTTCTGATGTCTTTCAGCAGTTTGACCCAGCGTTGACGATGATAAAATAGTAGTATTGAGTTGAGTGTAGGGAATTTCACATTTTGAAATACCCTACGCTTCCACCCACCCAGTCCTTGTTTTTGTTGTACTTCACACCAATCATCTCGCCTTTACTCAATCTAGCTAAATTATTCACTATTTTTGGTCGTGCCGCACCTTCTTCCCAGATAGTCAGCATCCTAATTTCGCATTTGGCAGGTACATTAGGTGTTTCAATAATGGGTGCATACTGCACTTTTTGCTGTAAAATATAATTTTCTGGATCATTCACTGCGTCAATATCATAGCGATTCAAATTAATAATTACTCCAGAACCAGAAAACGAATACAGTGGTTTGAGTACATAGTTTTCTAAATCGTCAGGGATACTTTTTAAGTCGTTCAAAAACAAGGAATTGGGTACATAAGGCGAACCCGACAGCAAAGGCAGTGTATGCTTGCTAATTCTGAAGAACCAGTTTGGATGCCCCGCCCACTCCACATTGTAGGGTTGCATGAAATAGAAATCGCGCTGAAAATCATTTCTTTTTAGTAATTCATCAAAAATAACACGATTATAAATACGCTCTACTTGAATGAGTTGTCCTCCTTTTTCATAAAAAACATCGTTGCCAATAATTTTGAGATCGCTCACGCAAACATATTCAATGCCAAGATAATGTTTACAAATAATAAAATCAATGAGTGTAGCTTGTTCTTTTGGTTCTACTTCCAGAAGAATAACATGTTTTGGATCGTGATTACCAACAATTATTTTTCTTAGTAATTCGATATAAGCATCTTCAGCCAATCCACCAAAAAGATGAGAATAATTCATAGGTACATCAAAATACTTCCGATAAAGCCCTGCTATGGCATGTTGATAAAAATAGAGTGAAGGAAACCCTTGAGCTTCAATTAGGTAAGGATGCAGGCAACCATCTTTATCCAAGCAAACACCAAAATCCATTTGTAGGAATAGCGTGTGTTCGGTTTCATTAGGCACCGTTTGTCCTGCCAACAAAGCTCCTTTGGATTTCTCTTTAAAATCAGGAGCAGCAATAACATCAATAATGTGCTCACTGGCTTCAAATAGCTTTACTTTTAAATCATCGGGAATAAAAATGGGGGTTTCGGCAATCCTAAAAGGTGGGCGATGGTGGAATTGAGCATCTAACTCATCCAACATAGCATGGTACTTTTCATTCGTGAAAGAGGCGTTATATCGTTGTCGAAGTGGCGCAATCATAATATTTTCTTTTGTGTTTTCATGTTTAAAACAAAGAAACAAAAAAGTAGGTCTTTCTAGTTAGCTTCAAGACCATTCTTTTTTTTATGCCTTATGGCACTGCCCACATTTTTTGCCATTCACGATTTACCCAATAAAATTTGGCGCGCTGATGCCCATCTCGATGCAGATGTAACCAATCTATTTCCTCTACCTCTGTGCAAAGCACAACAAAATGCTCAAAAAACATAGCGGTTGTATCCGAATTTAAAACGGCGTTGTTCCAAAAAGGCGATAAATCATCTTCCGCAAATTGTTTTGGATTGCCTGGTGCTTTCGCCGTAGCATAGTCTCGACGTTTGGCAGGAGCTATTTTCGCCCACTTTTCAGCGGCTAATTCATTTTTATGGTGTATGGTTACTTTTCCTGTTGCCCGAATTTGGATATGTTTACTCGGATTCCAAAAGACCCAACAAGTATGAGGATACTGCCCAATATCCTCCATTTTGCCGCTTCTAATATCACTATAAGCTATTAGTTTCCTTTCTGCTGGAATAGTTTCCCTCAGCACTACCGTTCTGGCATTGGGCATTTGACCGTTTGTGGTAGCTAGCACAGGCGTATGAAAGTCATCTTTCACTTGAATAGCCCCTCTATACAACAAATTCCAACAAGACCTTAATACATCATCTAAATCATTGAATCGTTCCATATCAAATTCATTGCTTTATTCCTTACAAGTATCTTCTTTTTCATCTCTAAATTAGAGAACTATCCTTTTGTTCATATGTTACAACACAAGTTAAATGGAAAGGAAAGATAAGGGAGATTATAGATACTCCCTAACTTTAACAAAAATTGCTACATGAATCACGTAAAAACACTCGGCGAATTAAAAGCTACTGGCTATCAGCCTAAATCTATTAAAGAAGAACTCCGCAGCAACCTTATTCAAAAACTTCAAAAAAAAGAGACTGTTTTCAAAGGCATTTTAGGATTTGACGATACGGTGCTACCTGATGTGGAACGCGCTGTCCTTTCTCGGCATAATATCCTGTTACTTGGTTTACGTGGACAGGCCAAGACTAGAATTGCTCGCTTGCTGGTCAATCTACTAGATGAATATATGCCTGTTGTTCAAGGTAGTGAACTCAATGACGACCCATTGCAGCCACTTTCCAGATATGCTAAAGATTTAATCGCTGAACACGGCGACAAAACACCAATTGAATGGGTGCATCGCAATGAGCGTTATGTAGAAAAGTTGGCAACACCTGATGTGAGTGTTGCCGATTTAATTGGTGACGTTGACCCTATTAAGGCTGCAACGTTGAAATTGCCTTATGCCGATGAACGGGTTATCCATTTTGGACTTGTACCGAGAGCGCATCGTTCTATCTTCGTTATCAATGAGTTGCCCGATTTGCAGGCTAGAATTCAAGTATCGCTTTTCAATATGTTACAAGAAGGCGATATTCAAATTCGAGGCTTCAAATTGAGAATGCCTTTAGATATTCAGTTTGTATTCACTGCAAATCCTGAAGATTACACCAATCGAGGTAGCATTATCACCCCTTTAAAAGACAGAATTGAAAGTCAAATTTTGACTCATTATCCACGTTCTATTGAAATTTCTAGACAAATCACAAAACAAGAAGCAAAATTAGCAGATGCACAACGCAGCAGCATACAAATACCTGATTTGATAGAAATTATTCTAGAAATGACTGCTTTTGAAGCTAGACAAAGTGAATATGTGGATGAAAAAAGTGGTGTTTCTGCTCGATTGAGTATTTCAGGATATGAAAATCTGGTGAGTACAGCGGAAAGAAGAATGCTTATCAATAAGGAGAAAAAAGCAATTGCACGGATTGCTGATTTTTGGGGCGTAGTGCCAGCCATTACCGGGAAAGTGGAGTTGGTGTATGAGGGTGAACAGGAAGGACCTTATGTAGTAGCTATTGAGCTAATGGAAAAAGCCATCAAGAAAATGTTCCTCAATCATTTTCCCAATCCAGATAAATTAAAAAAAGGTCGAGAGCGCGATCCTTACGGCACAATAAAGGCCTGGTTTTCAGGTAGTAACTCCATAGAAATCCTCAATGATGCCTCCGATAAGGACTACAAAAGAGCGTTAGATAGTGTGGCAGGGCTTCGAAATGTGGTAGAAACAACTTTGCCAAATTTGAAGGGTGAAGAGATTTATACTTACATGGAGTTGGTGCTATATGGATTGGCCGAGTTCAATGTATTAAACAAAGACTTTGTAAATAACACTTTCACCTTCAAAGACTTATTAGCCAATATGCTCGATGATGAAGATATTTTCGGCGATCTGAACGAAGATGATGAATAGATAGCGTATTGTTGATTCGTTTATGCTCAACCACATAAACGAGTCAACAAACGAAGCGATAACTATCTATCTTCTATTTGGCTTAAACAGCACTCTGTAAAGTAAGAGTAAAAGAAAAGCCCCCCCAGTAGCAATAATGATGCTACCTAATAATCCGCTTCCTGCAATGCCTATCATTTTTCCTACATAGCCCCCCACAACAGAACCTGCAATACCTAGTAAAATGGTAATAATTAATCCGCCTGGATCTTTGCCTGGCATTAGAAATTTAGCTAATCCTCCAGCGATAAAGCCAATAATGATGAAATAAATAATATTCGTCATAATAATTCGTATGGTTTATAGATAAAAAAATGGATGACCAACTTTTAACTTTCTAAAACAGCGTCTGACAAAATCCAGTCCAAAGATAGAAAAATAAAAAAATGCTTTATGTAATTATCATTGTGTTTTAACTTGCTTACTCATTTGAATTAACCATCAAAGTTTATGAAACCACTGATTACAATTGGACTTTTGATACTTTCTAATGTCTTTATGACCTTCGCTTGGTATGGTCATCTCAAATTTGCACAATGGAAATGGTTTAGCCAACTAGGTTTGCTGGCGATTATTATTATTAGTTGGGGGATTGCTCTTTTCGAGTATTGCTTCCAAGTGCCTGCTAACAAAATAGGCTTTCGAGGAAATGGTGGTCCGTTTTCTCTGGTAGAACTAAAGGTACTACAGGAAGTGATTACACTTGTCGTGTTTATGCTTTTTACCCTACTTGTTTTCAAAAATGAGACCTTTAAGTGGAATCATCTATTGGGTTTTGGGTTGTTAGTGCTGGCAGTTTACTTCATTTTTAAAAAGTGAAGTCAAGCATGCTCTTAGAATGAGGGCTTCATTTATTTAAAGTGAAGCTCTCACGAAGTAGCATCTGGAGCAGATAAAATATAAATGCTACTTTCCTCCTCATTAACTTGATATTAACAACCTTTTCTTTCATTTTAGCTTCAAACAATATACTTTTGTTACGTGTTTACGTTTTTATAGAAAGCAAAAATTATTTGAGAAACATATTTAAATTATCTTTTAACATGAAACAGATCCTTTCAGTCATTATGTTATCCCTGTTTGCAATAACCATAAGTGTTGCACAAACAGATACTAAGACAAAAACAGTAACAGTTGCGGAGCAGCAAGAAGTAAATGGTCCAGTAATGAAATTTGAGACCGAAACGATTGATTACGGAAACGTGCCTCATGGTTCAGATGGAACTAGAGAATTTGTGTTCACCAACACAGGAACTGAGCCGTTAATCATTTCTGCGGCAAGAGGAAGTTGCGGTTGCACAGTGCCAACTTTTCCAAAAGAGCCAATTATGCCAGGCGAAACTGCTAAAATTAAAGTGAAATATGATACCATGCGCGAAGGTGGCTTCACAAAGTATGTTACTATAACAAGTAACGAAGGAGAGCAAGAAAAGAAACTAACCATCAAAGGAAATGTGTTATCTAAACCAAAGGAAGAAAGCGTACCAAGCAACAATAATTTGTTCAACGGCGGTACAAAAAGCTAAATATTAAAGCATTAAATTGCCTTAACTCAATAAAAAAGGAGCTTCAAGTTGATTTTGAAGCTCCTTTTTTTTATCAAAAAAACCCTTACCCAGAAGAGTAAGGGTCTCTAACCCAAACAAATAAACACAAAAACTACTTTTTAATATCGCAAGCAAATTTAAGTGTTGAAGTCTATAAAATCAATACTGTTTAAGGTCGTTTTGTGATGTTTAAAACGCTATTATAGCTACAAAAAAATCAGTAAAAATAGGCGATTAAGGTCGTTTATTTGTGACTTTATTTTTACTAAATATTTTATTCTAATTCTATCACCAAGTCATTTTGTTCAACTAAAGTACGCTCTGTTAAATATACGTGCTTGATTTTTCCAGCCGTAGGTACCGTAATCGTGCTTTCCATTTTCATGGCTTCAATCACAAATAAAGGTTGATTGGCTTGCACTTCATCGCCTATTTTGACTAAAATTTTGGAGAGACTTCCTTGCAATGGTGAACCAATTTGCCTATCGCCATTAGCTTTTACGTGAGTAGCAATCTTCACATCAATTTGCTTGTCTTTCACTTCGACGGATCTAGTTTGACCATTTAATCGAAAAAAGACCAATCGCATACCTTGTTCATTAGCCTCCGTTTTGTTCAAATAACGTACAATCACGGCTTTGCCCTGCTCAATTTCTACCACAATTTCTTGATTCGCTTTCATGCCAAAAAAGAAAACAGGCGTAGGAATGGGCGTAACTATACCATATCTTTCTACAAATTCATGGTAATCCTCAAACACTTTAGGATAAAGCTGATGTGCTAAAAACTCTCTAATAGAATAGTGCTCACCAAATTGCTCGAAGAAGGCTTTTGGTGCTGTTTCAAAATCAACAGGACTAAGGTGTGCATTAGGCGCATCGGTGTAAGGTTGCTCCCCTTTCAACACCATTTTTTGAATATGGGGCGGGAATCCTTCCTCTGTTTGTCCAAGATCGCCACGCATCAAGGCTTTCACACTATCTGGGAAAGCTAGGTTTTCGCCTTTAGTCAAAATATCTTCTTTCGTTAGGTTGTTGGCAGTCATAAACATCGCCATATCGCCAACTACTTTGGAAGATGGTGTTACTTTAACAATATTGCCAAAAAGTTGATTTGCAATTTTATAGTTTTCTTTAATCGTTTCAAACTGGTCTTCCAAACCGAGTGACCGCGCTTGAGGACGCAAATTAGAATATTGCCCGCCCGGAATTTCTGTTTCATACACATCCGCCGAACCTGCACGCAATTCCGTTTCAAAAGGATAATAATATGCTCGAACCGCCTCCCAATAACTAGAAAATTGGTTTAACGACTTCAACGAAATAGGAAATTCTCTTGGATGCCCTTCCAACATGGCAACCACCGAATTGAAATTGGGTTGACTCGTCAATCCAGACATCGAGGCAATCGCAACATCAATTACATCCACGCCAGCATCTACTGCCTTGAGGTAAGTGGCGGGCTGTATGGATGAAGTATCGTGCGTATGCAGATGAATAGGCAAACTAACGGTTTCTCTGAGTGCATGGATAAGGATTTCGGCAGCTTTAGGCTTCAACAAGCCCGCCATATCCTTGATAGCTAGTATGTGCGCCCCCATATCTTCTAGCCTTTTCGCTAAATCAAGGTAATACTGGAGGGTATATTTTGTTTCCTTTGCATTCGTCAAATCGCCAGTGTAGCAGATGCAGGCTTCGGCCACGCTATTGGTATTGTTTCTGATGGCTTGGATACTGGTTTTCATGGAAGACAAGCCGTTCAAACTATCAAATACTCTAAAAATATCAATACCTATCAATGCCGCTTCCTCGATAAATTTTTCGATTAAATTATTAGGATATGCAGTATAACCTACTGCATTTGAGCCTCTTAGCAACATCTGAAAACAAATGTTGGGTATAGCTTCGCGCAGCAATGCCAAACGTTGCCATGGACTTTCTTTTAAAAAGCGGTACGCCACATCAAAAGTAGCCCCACCCCAGACTTCCATACTGAATAAGCCTTGTGCATGATGGTGCGCAAAACTTTCCGCCACTTGGAGCATATCGTGCGTACGCATTCGAGTAGCGAGCAAACTTTGATGGGCATCTCTAAAAGTGGTATCCGTGTAATAAATAGGGTGTTGGTCTCTTAACCATTTGGCAAAGTCTTCTGCGCCGAGTTGTTGTAAAATCTGACGGGTTCCTGCTCGTGGGGTTTGCTCGGCATTAAAAAATGGTACAACTGGTGTCCGAAAAACATGGTCTTTACTTGGAGGATTTTTTATTTCCGGATGTCCATTCACAATCACTTCTGCCAAATAGCGCAACAATTTAGTCCCTCTATCTTTTCGTCTTGGCAACTCCAGCAACTGCGGATGGTCTTTAATAAAATTCACTGTGGCTCTGCCTTCTAAAAAGGATTCATTTTGCAATAAGTTGATTAGGAAATCTACATTGGTTTTTACCCCACGCACCCTGAACTCGCGTAAAGCCCTTTGCAAACGCTGGGCTGCACCCTTATAAGTCCTCCCCCAAGCTGTAACTTTGACTAAAAGACTATCAAAAAATGGGGAAATTTGCGCTCCTGGATAGGCATTTCCTGCATCCAATCGAATACCCATACCACTCGCCGAGCGGTAGGCAATGAGCGTACCATAATCGGGTTTAAAGTTGTTGCTGGGGTCTTCCGTAGTCAAACGACATTGAATAGCGTAGCCACTAATTTGAACATCTTGTTGAGATTGAATGTGTATTGTCCTGTGATTCAATGGATAGCCCATTGCAATTAGGATTTGAGACCGCACAATATCTATGCCCGTAATTTCTTCTGTGATGGTATGCTCAACTTGAACTCTCGGATTGACTTCAATAAAATAGATATTTTCGTCCTTATCCACTAAAAATTCCACTGTTCCAGCGTTGCTATAGCCTACTTCATGAGCGATGCGTAGAGCATAGTTATACAACCTATCTTTTGTAAATTCTTTGATGGAAATGCAAGGTGCAATTTCTACGACCTTTTGAAAGCGCCGTTGGATGGAACAATCGCGCTCGTAAAGGTGCACAATATTGCCGTAGTGGTCGCCGAGTATTTGAACTTCAATATGTTTTGGATTCTCGACAAATTTTTCGATGAATACGGTATCATCACCAAAAGCGGTCTTGGATTCTCTTTTTGCCTCATCAAATTCTTTAGCAAGTTGTGTATCATTTTGTACGACACGCATTCCTCTTCCACCACCGCCAGCCGCTGCTTTCAACATAATCGGATAGCCAATTCTTTTAGCTTCTTCTTTGGCAATTTCTAAGTTGATTAAATCCTGTTGGCTATCCTCAATGAGAGGTACATTCACTTTTTTTGCCAGTTGCTTGGCGGCTACTTTGTCGCCTAGTTGCTCCATCACTTCCACGCTAGGTCCAACAAAAGCAATACCTTCTTCCCGACATCTTCGAGCAAAATTGGCATTTTCAGAGAGAAAACCATAACCTGGATGAATCATATCCACATTGTGCTTTTTCGCCAATTTGATGATACCCTCAATATCAAGGTAAGGTTTTAGCGGGTCGTTATTTGCGCCAATTTGATAGCTTTCGTCGGCTTTGTAGCGGTGCAAAGAGTATCTGTCTTCATAGGTATATATTGCTACTGTTTTTAAGCCTTGCTCGGTAGCCGCTCTCAATATTCGGATAGCAATCTCTCCTCTATTCGCAACTAATAGTTTCTTGTATTTGTGTTTTTCTAACTGCTCTGTCATGTCAATCGTGCACTTACTTTTGTGTGATAAAATGATTTTTTATGTATTATCGAATAATAATGCAAAAGTTACTCCTTCTCGCTTATCGGATTATTTGAGATGTAACCCATTTGAAATGAATCACACATCATTGCCTTAAACAAGGACAAAGGACTGAAATACGTTTTTCCACCAACTAAGATAGTAAGAAATGGAGAAAAAGAAAGAAAAACTGAAAAAGAAGGCACTGAATCTTAATTACCGAAGGTGATATCAATAACGGGATGGCTGGATACCATCCCATCATCTTCGAGTTTAAACTATTGAAAGCAAAGTGCACTCTTTATGCACTTTGCTTTGTCATTTATTACCACAACTACTTTTCATGTAGGTACAAATGTTGGGCACATTCTATCCATAGGTCAACTCTGTGGTAATGGCAGTGTCTTTACTATTTGATGGGTCTGACAATTTTTGTACACACCCCAGACAAGTCTTAAAACCTTAGTGCTAACCCTACCCCATTTTCTGTCACAGAAAATCCTAATGCGGGTTTATCCATGAACGAATTGATGGACAAACCAGTATTGTAAGCCTTAATAGCACTTTTAGACCTTCTATTTCCACTTACTAGAAAAGGTATAGAAACTAATATAGCTGCTCCTCCTTCCCATCCACGTATTTGGTCGCTTTCTCTGTTTCTAAGTATAATGTACGGTGTAAAGGTAACAACAGCCGCAACAGCCGCTGCAACATTGTAGTCTAGTCGAGCATCTTTCATGGCTAGGTAAGATGCTTGATTTGACTTCACTGTCCCTATCACTTCATTTATATTCATTCGCTCCCCTCCTTGATAGTAACGGTTTATCAAAAATCCTCTCTTAACTGAAATTGGATCAGTATCAATTTGCCCAAATAAACTGACAGAGCCAAACGCCATTAATAAAGATACAATAATTGCATTTCTTTTCATATTACTTATGATTTTTAACTTTTATAAAATGATTTAATTCACGCACTAAAATTAAGCGATTATTTCTAAAATTGCAAGTTTT
>DAITMC010000052.1:0-17589 GCA_036835365.1 Saprospiraceae bacterium | reverse complement strand
GGCAACTACATTGATGCCAAAGGAAATTGGGTGCTATTGAATGATAAAGCACACTTGCGAACAAAACAATTAAAATGAGTAACCATAAAACTTTCTGATTTTTGAGGTTTTAAACTTCAAATTAATCTTCATCCTCCTCGTCATCATCCATTAAAAACCAATCCACTTTAAAAGTATCAATCTGGCGACGATCTGCTTTGGTTGGGCGACCTGCTCCTTTTTCACGTACTTCTACGCCACCTTTGCCTACAAACCAACTTTGGTACTTATTGAGTTCTTCTATAGGTGTTAGGTTTTCGTAGCAAGTTCTGGCAATCTCTGCACCTACGCGCTTCTCCAGTAATTGTAGCACTTTAAACTGCAAGTTGAATCCGTCTTTCTTGACTTCTAGTAAGTCGTTCACTGAAATAGCCTGAGAAGGTTTAGCTACGACACCATTTACTTTCACTTTACCTGTTTTGCAATTATCAGTGGCTAAGGTTCTAGTTTTAAAAATTCTAATGCCCCAAAGCCATTTATCTACTCTTACCTTATTCATTGTTCAAAATATTAATTGGTCATAGAACAACCGAAAGCATTTCCAAATAGTTTTATTTCAAATGAGTTCAACCGTATGATTGTTTACTTTGGATTAGGTTTGGAGGATGATTTACCTTTGATTGCACCTATAGAAACGGGTACGTATTATATGGGAGTGAGGCGTATGTTGCGTTTATTAGAAACTTTTTTAGGTTTTCAAGGCTATCCCTCTGATAATGAGCATCTAAGAATAGAGCAATATCGTCAAGCGCTGTTGAATTATCAAAAAAAGCATCCTGATGTTTTTTATCGTCGTTCTTTTGAGGCAGACCAATTAGCCACAGCAACAGAATTGCTGAATAGAAGAGATGAATTGGTAATGGCTAATTGGAGTTTTGAGACGTTACCACAAATGCCTGAACGCTTGAGTATGTTAGCGGAAGTAGAACAATCGCTGGTAGTAGATTATGATTTGTTGCATACTGCTTTATCCAATCAGCTGTATTTAGTGCCGGGTTTCGCAGATCGTTTTGCTCAAGCAATGCAGCAGTTGAGTAATAAGAAAAATCAAATCACTACCATTTACTTGGTAGAGCCTCTAGAGATTTTACCTCATTTTATGCAACGTTTATTGACGAAATTAGCAGCGTTAGGTACAGCCTTGATTCCTATTCCTGCACCTGTCATTAAAGGGGATAGCGATTTAGCTATTTTTCAACGCAAATTAATATCCGATGAATTTACCCTCAAGCAAATGCCAAAAGGAGATGGTAGTTTAATCCTTATAAAAGCAAAGCGCGAAACAGACATTGCAACATACGTATCCAAATTACTCTATAAAAATACACAGCTTCACCCTTGGATTTTGAGTACCGAAAAAACAAGAACATTTGACAATGCACTCATCCAAGAAGGACTACCTGCCATGGGCATTCTTTCTGCTTCCTCTGCGCGCCCTGTGCTACAAATGCTGAAATTAGCGCCTGCTTTCTTGTGGGAACCTATTGACCCCTTCAAAATCATGGAGTTTGTAACCTTAAGTGTTAAGCCTTTGGAGGAGGAATTGTCGAATAGAATTGCACGTCAGCTTTCGCAAACGCCAGGCTTGGGCGGGGAGGGCTGGTCCATTACTATCCGAAATTACTTTGATGAATTAGAAGAAATAGCAAAAAGGGACAACACTATAGACGTTTTTACCATTCAAAATCAATATAATTTTTGGTTTAGAAGAAATCGTTATAAAGTATCGAGTCGTGTGCCAGTCAGTGAAGTAATTGATATTTATGATTATCTTCATCAATGGGCGAGGGCGGCTTACGACAATGCTAGTGGACGCAATCAGTCAGGCGCATCACTAATGGTTTTGAGCGAACAAGCCAAACGCATTAAAGAACTTTTGGAGGCACAATCAGAAGCCGCATTATCTTTTTTGGAGTTAGAGCGTGTGATTCGCACAATTTATGCACCTTCACCTATTCTGTTTAAAGCGCAAGAGGTTGGTTTCTATCCGTTTATTCATCATACAGGAGCTTTTGTTCGACCAGTGCCACAACTCATTTGGTGGGATTTTGTACAACTTGAACCCAATCATTTCTTTTCTCGATGGTATCATCAAGAGCGGCAGTTCTTAGCAACACAATATATTTATTTAGAAACTCCTCAGCAAGAGAATGAACGACTTATCTGGCAAAGAAAGCAGCCTATTCTGAATGCTCAACAGCAATTAATTTTATTGATGCCAGCACAAATTAATGGGGAAGAAGTGCATCCACATTCGCTGTACAGTGATTTGCAGGCAACCTTCAAACCGTTAAAACCCATGACCGTTGATATAGATGATGCTCATGCACCAACAGCCATATTCAATTTGCAATTACCTACCTATGCACCGCTTGAAATGCAAAAGTTAGGTACACCCAAGCCTTTTCTACACGTTCCCGAGTTAGAAGAATTTCTCATAGATAATTATGAGACCTATAGTAGTTTAGAGCAATTATTATACTATCCTTATCAGTGGCTATTTAAGCATAAGACTAAGTTAGTGAAGTCTTCTATTTTAAGTTTGGTTAAAGATAATACCTTATTAGGCAATTTGGCGCATCGCTTTTTTGAGCAACTACTCAAGGAAGATATTTTACAATGGGACAAAGCAAAAATAGAACGATGGATTGACCAAAGAGCGCAGTCTATGTTTGGTCAAGAAGGAGCTATTTTACTAATGTATGGTCGCGAGCCGGAAAAAATTAATTTTCTTAACCGCTTAAAATATGCGACTTGGAGTTTGGTTTCTTCTATTCAGAATAATGGATGGGCAGTAGAAGCCACGGAATTAGCCGTTGATGGGCATTTTTTGGATAAAGCCATCAAAGCTAAAATAGATTTGGTGCTAAAAAAAGAAAATGAGTTAGCGGTGCTGGATTTAAAATGGCGTGGCATAAGATACCGAGAAAGCATGATTAAAAATCAAGAAGATTTGCAGTTGGTGCTTTATTCTAATTTGGTTGGTGAACCCCATCAATGGGCGCATACGGCTTATTTTATTATTGATAAAGGCAAGATAGTCGCCAGAACGAATCAGGCTTTTCAAGAAGTGCAGCCGCTACAAGCTAATGCTAACTATGCAGCTATTCACGAAAATATCATGGAAAAAATGATGGCGACTTATCGTTGGCGCGTAGCGCAAATTGAACAAGGATTTATTGAAGTGCGCTGCGCAAAAACAAAAAACCTCTTGGAAGATATTGCTGAAGCCTATGGCTTGCCAACTCTTGATATGACTATGCTTGAAATGAAATCGGATGATGCTAAATTTGATGACTACAGAACGCTAGTTAATCTAATTGAATAGCAATAGAGTGCTGGGCTTTAGGAACGCCAGTATTTCGGAATACCTAAACCCCAACAGCTAAAAATTAATCTTTCCAATTTTTTCGCTTGTCTTTAAACTCAGAGCCTTCCTTCCATTGAGGATATTGAGCTGAATTAGATAAACCATAACCCAGATTAAATAATAATTGCGCATCTTCCATCATGCCCGACAAATCCCATTTAGTGGAGTCGTAATGGTCGCTTGGGCGATGGTAACGATTAGCCGTAAAATCGTCTTGTAATGCTTTTACGTAAGTTTCGCCTTTTGCTTTATGGTCAATACCGCCGTTGATAAACAACACTGGAATACCTACTTTAGCGAAGTTAAATTGGTCAGAGCGAAAGAAGAATCCCTTTTCGGGCTGGCTGTCAGGACGAACATATCTCTCTTGCTTTTTGGCTTCGGCGATGGCTAAATCATCCACATCCGATTGTCCCAAACCAACGATAACAATATCATTGGTCGCTCCATAATAATTCATGCCGTCAATGTTGATGTTGGCAATGGTTTGTTCTGGTGCATAAATTGGATTTTCGGCGTAATAAGCACTACCTAACAAACCTTGTTCTTCTGCGGTTACAGCAAGAAAGACCACAGAGCGTTTTGGCTTTTTCGGCATTGAAGTAAAGGCTTTTGCAACACCTAGCAGTCCCGCTGTTCCTGTGGCATTATCCAAGGCACCATTGTAGATAGAGTCCCCGGCTACGGGTTCACCGATGCCAAAATGATCCCAATGAGCGGTATAAATTACATATTCATCGGGTTTTTCTTCTCCTTTTATCATACCAACTACATTGTTGGAGGCGTTACGTTCTAATTCGTTGCGCACTTTAGTGGAAATATTAACCCCTAAAGGAATCGGCTTGAAGTCTTTTGTTTTAGCTCTTTCTAGGAATTTGCCACCTTCAATACCCGATGCTTTAAACACGTTGGATGCTGTAGTCAGCGAAATCCATCCCTGTATTTCACACTTGGGGGTGTTACTTTCCAAATTTAATTTGCCCCCACTCCAAGAGCTTTTGATAACAAACCAAGGGTAACCTGCTGCATTGGTTTCATGAATAATAAGACAGCCAGCGGCACCCTGTCGAGCAGCTTCTTCATACTTGTAAGTCCAACGACCATAATAAGTCATCGTATTGCCTTTGAATAAAGTGCTATCTTCAGATTCGTATCCTGGGTCATTAATCATAACCACAGCGGTTTTGCCGCGCATATCAATACCTGCATAGTCGTTCCAGCCATACTCTGGTGCGACAATACCATATCCGCAAAAGACCAATTCAGAATTGTTGAGTTGCACTAAGGATTCGGGCTTTTCGGTGTAAGTCACAAAATCATCGGGATATTTCAAGACGTAACTTCCTCCTTTCCCTTTAATGGAAAGTGTTTCGTCAGGATAGCCTGTAATTTTGACCATAGGTACAGGTTGAAAATAGGAATTGCCATTCCCGGGGGCAAGTCCTAGTGATTCAAAAATTGTTTTCAGGTAGTTGATGGTTTTGGTTTCGCCTGCTGAAAAGGGCTTTCGTCCTTCAAATTCATCGGAAGCTAAAGTTGCAAGTTGTTGTTCTACGAATGTAGAATCAATAGTAGTTATGCGCTGTAATTGACCTGACGATTCTACTTGTTGACAGGAATAAAAACACAACACGCTTGCTAAACATAACCAATAAGAATACTTCATTTTATCTCTTTTTTAAGCTGAAAATAAAGCGAAATTACAATCTATTGTTTCAGATAAACGACAATCTGTCTGTTTTTTTGAGCAATGTCATTTTTTTATAGGAAAAGATATTTGAATTAATTTTATATAAAAAATAATTATATTTGTACTTAAAATGTAGAAATACGATAAATCGCACATTAAAACTGCTACGTGTACGGTGCAACCAGAGACTTTGATAAGCGGGTTGACATGATACTATATATGTATGTTAACTGTATTTTTATTGATATTCAATGAATTGTCATCCAGTGAACTAGATATTATGCTAGTATAATTTTAACGTATTGAAAGTACTTTGATTAGATATTTTGAAACAATGTATTAATAATCACGAATAAGCGATTAAGTAATCCTTCTTGTGGAGCTTGGCAGTTTTCTCAAGAAATTAAAAAAGTAATAACACTATGCTTAAAAAATGGCTTTGTATATCATCTATCCTGATGCTTCTGTTGCATTATGCAACTTCGCAAGTAAGTTACACTGCAAATGATGTAGTTAAACCTTATGATGGTGTTTTTAGACCTGGTTCTAACATGGGGTACTTTCCACCATGGACAGATGAAGATTTGGCAAATATTGCTGCTGGAAATCCTGAACTAGGTATTAATGGTGCAGGTGTAAAAGCCATCCGCCCAGGTTTGTTTGGTTCTTTTGTCGAAGAATGGGGCTACGAGCTTCGCCTACCGACCTATGAGCATTTTAGCAAACTAGGCTTAAAGGATAATACTTTGATTGTAGGATTTCCAGCAGAGAAACATCGCGATCCTAATTTTTATTGCCCACAGGCACAATCGGCTATGTTTGCTAATCTTTATGAACCAATTTGGGATAATGGCGAACACGGAACACCCATCAATGAAAATAACCATTATGCACTTTATATTTACAAGCTGGTGAGCTTGTATGGTAAATACATCAAATTTTGGGAGATTTGGAATGAACCAGGTTTTGATTTTACAGGGGCAAAAGGTTGGCTACCTCCGGGCTTACCTGGAAACTGGTGGGAAAATAATCCAGACCCCTGCGATTACATCCTGCGAGCACCTATTTTCCATTACATCAGAACATTACGCATTAGCTATGAGGTGATAAAATCGCTGGATGATGATGCTTATGTGTGCCTATCTGGTACAGGATATCCTAGTTTTTTGGATGCTATTCTGCGCAATACAGATAACCCAGACGGCGGTAAGATAAGTACACTATATCCGTTGAAAGGAGGGGCTTATTTCGATGTCATGGGATTTCACTCTTATCCGCATTTTGATGGCGCAACCAGAGCTTGGTCAAGTGCCATAGGTGGTTTTGAGTATTATCGCCACTCTGATGCAGCGGCGGCAGGTATTCCTAGAACGCAAACTATTTATCAAGAGGTACTAAACAAATATGGCTACAATGGTACGACTTATCCCAAAAAGCAGTGGATTATTACAGAATGTAATGTTCCTAGAAAATCGTTTAGCGAATTTTTAGGTGGGGAAGAAATGCAAATCAACTTCATGATGAAGGCTTACCTGCAAAGTGTACGCAATAATTTCCTTCAGCTTCATATCTACTCTCTTTCTGAACGAAAAGGCGAAGGCGAGGCGAATACTGAATTTGACTTAATGGGATTATACAAAAAGATTAGAGACATAGCGCCTTATCAGCAAATCATGAATAACTCAGGAGTGGCTTACAAAACTACCTCTGACCAGCTTTTTGGGAAAACCTATGACCAAGCGCGCACGGCTGCCATGAATTTGCCCAGCAACATTGATGGAGGAGCTTTCCGAGATGCACAGGGGTTCTATACGTATATGCTTTGGGCAAAAACAACACAAGACCGTTCAGAAGAGGCAAATGCGACGTATTCCTTTCCACCATCTTTCCGTATTTTTGAATTGATGTTGCATGAATGGGATTATTCTAAAACCAGTCGTTCACTGCCGCTTGAACCTAACAACATTCCACTAACCGCTCGACCTATTTTTCTACAAGAGAGCATCTTTAGCTACAAAGGACCTGATTGTTCTCCGACTAACATTGGGTTTGTGGCTGCGCCCCTTCCTGACGCTGCTTCTTGGGAATGGACTTTTGAAGGCGGACAGGCTACTACTTCCAACCAAAGACAAGTCATTATTAACTATCAGCATTCGGGGTCTTACACAGTAAGTTTAATCATTAAAGACGCTACTGGTCGTGTTATTGCTTCACAATCAGACTATTTACTGATAAAAAGTCCACCTACTGTAGATTTTGAAGCAAAAATAAATGGACAAATTTTATACCTCAATAATCTTTCAAGTGATAATACTGAGACCTTCGCTTGGCATTTTGGCGATGGAAATACCAGTAGCGAGCAATCTCCTAGCCATACTTATGCTATGGCAGGAAAATATACAATTACTTTAACCGCAACAAATGATTGCGGCAGCGTGCAAAAATCATTCATTGTAGAGGCTAAATTGCCAAGCAAAAATCGCTTAGCTTACACTGCAAATGATATAGTGCCACCCTATGAGGGTTTGTTTCGCCCTGGTTCAAACTTAGGTTTTTTTCCGCCATGGTCGGATGAGCAATTGGCGACGATTGCAGCAGGCGACCTAACCCAACAAGTAAGTGGCGTTGGTGTAAAAGCCATTCGACCTGCGCTATCAGGTGCATTTTTAGAGGAATGGGGCTATGATTATCGTCTAAATACCTTTAAGCACTATGAAAATTTAGGCTTAAAAGAAAATACGTTGATTGTCGGTTTTCCTTCTCCGGATAAGCGCGACCCTAATCATTACTGCCCAACTGCACAGTCAGAATTGTTTGCGAATCTGTATGCGGATATTTGGGACGATGGCGAAAACGGAACGCCCATAAATGATGATAATTATTTTGCTGCCTATCTCTACGAATTGGTCACCAAATATGGCAAGCACATCAAGTTTTGGGAAATTTGGAACGAGCCTGGTTTTGATTACACGGGTGGGCGAGGCTGGCTAGGACCAGAGCAGCCTGGCAATTGGTGGACAAGCGACCCCGACCCTTGCCATTACAAATTGCGTGCGCCTATTCAGCACTTTATCCGTGTATTGCGAGTGAGCTACGAGGTAATTAAAACCCTTGACCCCGATGCCTATGTGGCACTTTCTGGTACTGGCTATTTGAGTTTTCTGGATGCTGTGCTACGCAACACCGACAATCCTATGGGGGGGGCAGTGAGCGAAGCCTATCCACTGAAAGGAGGGGCTTATTTTGATGTCATCGGTTTCCATTCTTATCCTCACTTTGACGGTAGCACCAAATACTGGGATTTACAGTTGAATAGATTTGCCTACAAACGCCACTCGGACGCTGCTGCGGATGGTATTATGCGCGTACGGAATCAAATGCAAGGCGTGTTAGGTAAATATGGCTACAATGGACAAACTTATCCAGAAAAGCATTGGATTATAACAGAATGTAACATACCTCGCAAGAATTTCAGCGATTTTATTGCAGGAGATGAAGTGCAGCGCAACTTTACTACAAAAGCCTATATCACAGCAGCAAGAAATAAGTTCGTGCAGTTACATATGTACACCCTGGCAGAGCAAGAGTTTGAAAAAGATGCTAGTTATGAGTTTCATTTGATGGGGCTTTACAAGCGTGTGCGCCAAACCGCTCCATTTACAGAAAGTAAAAATCAATCGGGTATTGCTTACAAAACGACCTCCGATTTGTTATTTGGCACACAGTATGACGCTGAACGAACAGCTTATTTACAATTGCCTAACGGGGTGCGTGGCGCAGCGTTCAAAGATGTAAAAGGTAACTACATTTACGCACTTTGGGCAGAAACGACTATCGACAATTCTGAAGAAGCTAATGCCATTTATAGTTTTCCGAATGATTATCGTCCGACCGAATTGATAAAATATGAATGGGATTATTCTGAAACAAAGCTGGAGCAAAAAATAAACCCTAACCAGATTACATTGACCAGCGCGCCTATCTTTCTAGCAGAATCTTCCAACATTGTGAATGCGCCAGTGGCAGGCATCAAGGTCGTAAATCAAATTGGTTGCGCACCTTACGAAGTTCAATACGAAAGTATTTCTACTAATGCAGCCCAATACGAGTGGCATTTTCCAGGTGGCATACCGAGTACTTCCAATGAGCCAAATCCGAAAGTAACCTATCCAACAGTTGGTAAATATGCTGCCACTTTGAAAGTGAGCAATGAAATAGATGCTCATGAATATACTATCGAGCAATTTATAGATGTTCGAGAGCCACCAACCGCTGAATTTCACGTAGAACTGGAGGGTACAAAAGCTACTTTCGTCATTGACTCTGAAATTACGGATTTTATTAACTTCTTCTGGGATTTTGGAACAGGCTCTATGTTTCCATCGAATAATCCAACTTATGATTTTCGTTCTAACGGAACATATGAAGTAGCTATGATGCCTTTCTCTTATTGTTTTGGCGACACTATTAAGCAAACCATTAACATTTTTGCACCACCAGTAGGTACTATTAGGGTACATGAAGATACTAATTGCAACAGGAAAGTAGTAAGTTTCTTCAATCGTTCAAGCAATACAGATGGGGAAACAGAATGGTTTTTTGAGGGCGGTACACCGAGTTATAGCAAAAATAAAGATGAGTTGGTTATTTATGATAAGTCAGGTGTTTATAATATTATGCTAATTGTAAAAAATGATTATGGTTTCGATACCACTTATCAAACTATTGATGTTCAGGTGTCGCTTATAACGCATATTAGCAGGACGCTCTGTGTAGGTGAAAGTATTGAGGTGAATGGGATAACTTATGATAATACCAGGGTGTATGGCGAGGAGCGCATTGCTCGCTCCAATGGGCTTTGTGATAGCATTGTAATTGTGGATTTGAAATTTTTTAATGACGAAATTATCACCAATTTTACACCTAACTTATGTGCAGGAGAAACCCTTACAATAAATGGTAGAACTTATAATGAACAGCGCGCCAGCGGCATTGAACGGTTTACTCGACCAAATGGCTGTGATAGTGTAGTTATCATAAAGCTAAATTATCTTTCTACCACTCCCACAAGGCTGACCAAAACAGTTTGTGCAGGTCAAACTTATACCTTTGGTGAGCAAATATTGAACCAGAGCGGATTATATAGAGATACCCTATTGAGTCATTTAGGTTGCGACAGCGTAGTCTTTCTTACGCTGACCGTTGCCGACCCAATAAAAATTGATTTAAGTGAAATGAAAGATGATGATGGTAATGGTTCTGGAAAAGCAGTTATTCAAGTAACTGGAGGGGTACCGCCTTATACGATTCTTTGGAGTAATGGCACACGAGGAAATATGCTAGAAAATGTGCGTTTTGGAACTTATAATGTCTCTGTGGAGGATAGGTTAAGGTGTATCATCAACATGGATGTCACTGTTAACTCAAACAATCAAGTACCTAGCTATTTCGCTTATCCTAATCCAGTGGAAGGTGGAAGGTATATCAATTTGGAGTTTAGATCACCCATTCGACAGTTAATTCGAGTCATTATCAATGATATGCAAGGTAGAAATTGGGCGTTTGAGCAATTTCAAGTAGAGGCAGGTACAAGCGTAGGTAGCATTTTAGCCCCTTTAGTACCAGGTGTTTACGCAGTACAGTTGTTTTACGTTACTACTGGTGAACGATATACTTATATGCAGCTAGTGAAACCTTCTCTTTTTATTGGTAATGGCAATTAATTTATGTTACTACAGACTTTTGGGGTTTTAAAACTCCAAAAGTCTGCCATTCATTATTTGACAAACCTATGACTTATTTTGTATGAACCTTAGCGTCTAGCAAATGTTAATGCCCCATAAATGTTAATTATTTAACATTTTCATAACATTTTTAATCACTTTCACTAAACATTCTTCTAACTATGAAAAATTTATTTTCAATCCTATGGGGGTTAGCATTTTTGTTAACTGCTGTAACATCTTGCACTGAGCCAACGACAACGACTATCGTGGACAAAGCTGCTGCAACAACAGAATTATCTACTTTAGTAGCGGCTATTAATGCGGCAGGTTTAGGCGAAACATTAAGTGGCGAAGGTCCATTTACGGTATTTGCACCTACCAATGCTGCTTTTGAGGCACTGCCAGAAGGACTTTTGGAAACACTATTGAAACCAGAAAGCAAAGAATTATTAACTTCTATTTTGACCTACCACGTTGTTGCAGGTAGCGTGAAAGCAGAAGCATTGACGAACGGACAAACCGCTGCTACTGTACAAGGCGAGGAGGTAACATTCGATCTTTCTTCAGGAGCTAAAGTAAATGATGCTAACATTACAACGACTGATATCGAAGTAACAAATGGTGTGATTCATTTGATTGATAAAGTGATTTTGCCTCCAACTGTATTAGCTGCCATGCAAAAGAAAAATATTATAGAGTTAGCAGTAGGTACGGAAGCATTATCTACTTTAGTAGCGGCAGTACAAGCAGCAGGTTTGGTAGAAACTTTGAGCGGGGAAGGTCCATTTACGGTATTTGCACCTACTAACGATGCTTTTGCAGCATTACCGGCTGGCACAGTAGAAAATTTATTGAAGCCAGAGAACAAAGATCAGCTGATTAGTATTTTGACCTACCACGTTGTAGCTGGAAAAATCATGTCCACTGATTTACAAAATGGTCAGAAAGCAGCAACAGTACAAGGTAGTGAAATCATGGTTGACCTAACAGACGGTGCAAAAATAAATGATGCTAAAGTAGTTATGGCAGACATTGATGCTTCAAATGGCGTAGTACACGTAATTGATAAAGTAATTTTGCCAGCAGCACCTAAGAAATAGATACTTTTATTGCAACAAGATAGGGAGAGATAGTTCGCTCAGAATCATCTCTCCTTATCCTCCTATCTTTAATCACAAAAGATTACTCTTTTATAAATCTCAATTGCTGCTTATTACTTGTAGTTTGAATCTCTATAAAGTAAATACCACTCGCTAAGTCAGTTACATATAATTCAATTTGGTTAAAACCATCTACTAAAGCTGTATTTTGTTGAGCTACTAATCTTCCTAGTTGGTCAAATATATTGACAAACGCATTTTCGGGAATGCGATTAGTCAACTGGATGTTAATGCTTTCCGTTGCTGGATTGGGAAAGAGATTCAACACTGCATTATTATTTGCATTCAAGGCAATATTAACCGTTCTTGAACCTACTCTATTAACCGTTACAAAAGTATTTGAAAGATCAAAGCATTCACTAGAAAGTGGTGTTTGTAAAGCATTGTCCCCTAGTTTTGCTGTAAGTTGACCAGTATAGCTCAGTCCCCAGATTAAACATACACCAACCCCTGCTTGTTCAAAATTCACTGAATTACCTGATGGCAAACCAAGTATCACGCCATTCTGGTCGGTTACTACAAAACTGAATCGGGAGATGCTAGTATTTGTGCTAACAAATTCAATAATATCATCAGTGCTATCACCGGCTACAATAGTTACTTCTGTTGTAGCACTTGATGTAGATACGTCACCTCCATCAGGCATAAATCGGTTAACAGTAATCACATTATTAGAAAGGGCAAACTCGCCATCAGAAAGGGCAATATTCAGTGCATTTTGCCCAACACGAGCAGTCAAATTCCCTGTGTAAGTTAATCCCCAAACTAGGCAAATCCCCTCTCCTGCACCTTCCAAATTAGCTTCTGCTGTTGTAGGTAATCCCAAAATATTTCCTTGTTCATCTGTGATAACATAAACAAAATTTGCACCTACGGTAGCATTGGTGCTAACAAAACGTACAATATCTGCAATTCCATCACCTGGACAAGTATAACGAATACTGTTGCCATCTGGCATCGCTATTGTCCCACCACTTAAATTAACAATGCGATTAACGGTTACAAATTCATTAGAAATATCAAAACAGCCAGTGCTAAGTGCAAAATTGCCTAAAGTTCCACCTAATAGAAAATTAAGTTCACCAGTGTAGGATACCCCCCAGACGCGGCAAATGCCAACACCTGCACCTTCAAAATTAACCATATTGCTTGGTGGCGTTCCAATAATTTGATTGTTTTCATCAGTAACGATGTAGGTAAAACGAGCATTAGAACTGGATTCGTGCATAAAAGCAACTACATCAGCGATACCATCGTTCACACGAGTAGTAATTGCCTTTGCACCATCTATGGTACTTACTGTTCCCCCATCTACATTTATTCTATTAACGGTAATAAAGTTGTTGGATAAATCGAAACAATCATCTGACAATGCTACATCAGCAGCATTGTCCCCTAGTTGAGCTGTTAAATTTCCAGTGTATGACAATCCCCAAACTCGGCAGATACCAGGAAAAACACCTTCAAAATTTAGGCTATTCGATGGTGGTAATCCTAAAATATTATTTTGATCGTCGGTGATAATATAACGGTATTGTGCTTTTGAAGTCGAGTTGTTCGTAAAAATGATAACGTCGTTGTAGCCATCTGTGGTACAAACAGTTCGCTCTGTTGCGCCAGAAGGCATTGCTACATTGCCACCATCGGGTTGTGAGCGCACAACACTAACGGCTGTTCTTGAGATGGCATAGCAACCATCAGAAAAAGGAGTAGAAAAGATGTTTTGACCTACTTGTGCCAATACATTTCCTGTAAAATTGAAGCCCCAAACATAACAAACCCCATCCCCGGCGCCTTCAAAATCAATCCTGTCTGCTGGAGGAAGCCCGATAATATTGAAAGCATCATCAGTAGCGACATACCGAAAGTTCGCATTTGGATTAGCCCCTTCGTTAATGAATTGAAAAACATCATTATTACCATCGGTTGGACAAGTATAAATGGTGTTTCTGCCATCAACTGTACTTATAGTGCTCACTGCACAAGACTGGGCATTTAGTTGGTACAAAGTTGTTACTGAGCAAAATAAGAAGATAAAGTTTTTTATCATAAATAAACAATTCATAAGAATAATGTTAAGTGTGAAATAATTAAATCCTATGCCTACAAAATTATGCTTCACCTCATGCGGATACATCACAAAAAGATCACAATAGTTTGAATAATTAAAGCGAGCAACCAAAAAGCATTGATTAAGTAGGGATTAAGTTTGGTTTGAGCCATTATTTTGTCGTTTATCAGACAAAATAATGGCTCAATATGCCGTAACTAGCCGTAGCTTTTGTAACAGAGAGATAAAAAGTGAACATTTTGACTTGTTTCCGTGAACGTTTTGTGATATTTTTTATCGAAGTTGTATTTCAAAAGTTGACGACATAGTATTAAAGTAAGATAAGATGCCATAAAAAGTAAGATGATGAAAAAGGTATTAGCCATAGAAGATGATCCTAATATTATTGACTTGTTAGAAATACATTTAAAGGATTTAGACTGCAAAGTTATAAGGGCTTATGATGGTTTGCTAGGTTTGGATAAGGCATTGCAAGTAGATTATGATTTGATAATTTTAGATATAATGCTTCCAAAAATGGATGGCATTGAAGTCTGTCGTCAACTCCGAATGAACAGAAAAGATACTTCTATTTTAATGTTGACGGCTAAATCGGAAGAAATTGATAAAGTGCTTGGGCTAGAAAGTGGAGCGGATGATTATTTGACTAAACCCTTTAGTGTGCGAGAGTTTATTGCTAGGGTAAAAGCAATTTTTAGAAGAACTAAGTTAACAGAAGAGCGCATGGTAAAAGAAAATGGTCAAATTATTACTCGCAACTATTTGACTATTAATTTGGAAAAAAGAAAAGTAACTCTAGATGACAAACGAATTGAACTATCGCCCAAAGAGTTTGAATTGCTAGTGCTGTTGGCTTCTAATCCTGGAAAAAGTTACAATCGTCAACGTATTTTGAATTTGGTTTGGGGTTATGATTTCGATGGATATGAACATACAGTTAATTCCCACATCAACCGATTGCGTAGCAAAATTGAATTGGATTTGAATCATCCTAAATTCATTCTTACCACCTGGGGCGTTGGTTATCGTTTTAATGAAGACTTGTAAAATTGTAAGTATGTGTAGAAGTTTAATTGTTTGACTGTTTTTTTGATATAATAACCATATTAGCAATAAGTTGGATAAAAAACATCTAAACTTATAGATTTGTACACTTACTTATCGCAGATAAAGTATTAATAATTTTGTACAATACGATAAGATACTATGTTTAAGGATAATCTTTTATATATAAAAATATCTGTTACGCTGCTAGGCTTACTGACTTTATTAGGTTTGGGCTATATTTTTATTAGCACATATACTGCTCAGCGATATTATCAAGAGGTGAATCAGCATATGCACCGCTATCTGGCTGCTCACTTGGTATCAGAAACAAACCCAATCAAAAATGGAAAAGTGGATACGGCTGCTACGCATGATATCATGCACTCCATGATGGTGATTAATCGAGCAGTGGAAGTTTATTTATTGGATACTACAGGCTATATTATTGACTACGTAGTGCCGTTTAGTAAAGTAAAATTGGATCGAGTTCATCTATTGCCCATCAAAACTTTTTTGCAAGATACCACACTATCCTACATACTCGGAGATGACCCGAAAGGCGAGGGCAAGAAAAAGATATTTTCAGCAGCACCCATTCATGAAAATGAGCGAATAATGGGATATGCTTATTTAATTTTAGCAGGAGAAGCTCAGGAAAATGCTTTTTCTACTCTGTTTGGCAGCTATATGCTTAACTTAGGCTGGTATTTTTTCTTAATTACGCTATTGACGGCTTTGTTGATAGGACTAATCGCTATCTGGTTTTTAACAAAAAATTTGAGAGGTATTATTCAGACCGTACAACGTTTTAAGGAAGGCGATTATCAAGTAAGAATTGCAAATCGAGATAAAGGTGATTTAACTATCCTAGCAGATACGTTTAATGATATGGCGAATCAAATTCTAGTTAATATTGATAAAATAAAGTCGGTTGATACCTTGCGACAGGAACTCATTGCCAATGTTTCTCATGATTTGCGCACTCCACTTGCCATTATGCAAGGCTATATTGAAACGCTCCTATTAAAAGAGGAACAACTTTCAAATAAACAGAAACATCAATATCTTAAAATTATTTTTTCTAGCTCTGAAAGACTAGGTAAATTAGTTAGTCATCTTTTTGAATATTCTAAATTAGAGGCAAATCAAATTACGCTGGAAAAAGAACCTTTTTTTATTACCGATTTGGTACAGGATGTTCTAATGAAATATGAGATTCTAGCACAAGAAAAAAATATTCATCTTCAACTAGAAACAGAACCTTCCATTCCATTAGTATTTGCTGATATAGCTTTGGTAGAGCGAGTTATTCAAAATTTGTTGGATAATGCTTTGAAATTCACTCCAATGAATGGTAAAATAATGATGCAGCTGCGCACAGTGGATAAAGGAGTGGAAATCAAGATTTCTGACACCGGACCTGGTATTCCCAAAGATCAACAATCTCATATTTTCGAGCGTTATCGCCGAGCCGATGTGAATAGCAGCCACAATAAAGGTACTGGTTTAGGATTGGCTATTGTCAAGAAAATTTTAGAAATTCATAATCAAACCATTCAAGTACATAGCCAACCACAACAAGGGGCTACTTTTTGGTTTCAGTTGCCTGTTTATTATTCTGCATAAGAATAAATTAATTTTTTAGAACACTCAAATAAGAGTGATACTGTCTTTTTTTGGAGATTATGTCGTATCAAATTTTCTACTCTTTACCCTCATTTAATCTAATGCGGACAAAGGCTTTCTTACGCATAGCATAAACTATTTGAGAAAGTTCAACCGCTGTTTTTTCATCGTCAATAAGGATGGTACAATCTTGGTCTTTAATGTGGGGATAAAGCCATTCTACTATGCTTTCAATGGGGGTTTCCTCATCGAAAGTTAAATACATTCGAATAGATTCTTGATAGCCGATACGTCTGCCGCGATGGTCTTCATCAATGATGAGATGGGCTTTTGTATTTGGTATTTTGAAAGAATCACCAAAAGTAAGCCATCGGTAGCTTGAGCCAAATAGTTGGTATTTCAAATCTTTATTCGGGGTTATAATTTCAATTTTAAACTTGTTAGCGGCAAAAGTAGCATAAGGATTCATAAAAGCCTTTTCGTCGCTTTTTTTGCCATGATTAGGGTGTACAGCTTTGCCTGTAAAATAAGATTCTAGTTTTTCGGCTAAGGTTTGAATGACCTGAAAACGTTCTGTTGCCATCTCTAGAACGGTTGCATCTGCAAATTTCTCAAATTTATCAGGATGGTATTTGCTGCGCAGTTCTTTTAATTTTTGTTTGAATACCTCAGCATTAAGTGCCGTAAAAGGTACTTCAAAATATTTTTGAACGTTCTCTTTGTCCTTTTCGGATAGTATTGCCATTGTCAAACTTGGTTGAATCACATTATACTACAATCGAATAGCTATTTTGGTTTTACCTCTGTTTTTTTTGTAATATATTGACTCCAAACTTGATTTTCTTTATTCAGAATGCTTT
>DAITMC010000051.1:0-17793 GCA_036835365.1 Saprospiraceae bacterium | reverse complement strand
CGATACAACTTTCCCCACCAATCGCGAACAGCCATATTCGTAAAATCAGGAAATACGCATTCGGGAGGCCAAACTGGACCGACCATAAGCTCGCCTGTTGTTCTTTTGCAAAAATAATCATTGATAATACCCTCTTGATAGGGGGCGTAATCATCATCCACTTTTAGTCCAGGGTCAATCATTACAATTGTTTGAAATCCTTTTTCTTTGAGGTGGTCAATCAAACCTTTTGGGTCAGGGAAATACTCGTTGTTCCAAGTGAAGCAACGATAACCATCCATGTAGTCAATATCCAAATAGATTGCGTCGCAGGGGATTTGGCGCGTCCTGAACTCTTGAGCAATTTTTTTAACTCGACTTTCTGGAAAATAACTCCAGCGACATTGATGATACCCCAATGACCAAAGCGGCGGCAATTCTGGTTTACCTGTTAAATCCGTATATTGCGCTGCTACTTTCAATAATTCAGGACCATAAATGAAATAGTAGTTAAGTTCACCACCTTCCGCAAAAAAACTGGTTTTGCTAGCTTCAGTGGCTGCAAAATCAAAATGTGTACGATAGGTATTATCAAAAAAAATGCCGTATCCATTACCTTGATGTAAACCAAAATAAAAAGGAATGGAGCGGTACAAAGGGTCGCTATCTGCGCCAAAAGCAAACGCATCCGTATTCCAGTTTTGCTTGATTTGTCCCCTCAAATTGAGGGCAGAAGATTTATCGCCCAGCCCAAAATAAGCCTCTCCTTTTGGAGCATATTTAGCAATGCGTACTTCAGAAAGCCCATGTAATAGGGTTGAAATAGCACGAAAAGGCTCAATCTCACTTGAAATGACTTTATATTGATGGTTGTAAATGGTAATGCGTAAATCGTCTTTAGCAACAATAAAAATAAGTGCTGCTGTGCTTAAAGCAATACCATATTTTGATTCATTAATTTGAATTTCAGTGGCTTGCGGTTTAAATTTAGGGTCAATGGCATAAGAAAAGTTCCGCTCAAATTTGCCTTTTGGTGCATAGCGAACTCTGAAAATAGTACTGCTGAGAATACTTACTTCCATTGCCACTTTATTTTTAACAAAGAACGTAAATACCTGCCCTTCTTGCTGAAAGGTACTCAATTCACTAGGTGTGATGATTTCGTAGGCATCTTTGTAACGACCTAACGTATCCGCTTGCTTGGTATCCACTGCTTGCTGGATGCGCTTTATAGGGGAGATGGATGCTTGCTTAATTTGCATAAGTTGATGATATTTTTCCTTGCAAATAAAGGCAAGCATAAGGGGATTTCCAAACCTGAACCCTATTTCTGTCTGATAAGTGCTAAAACTTACCTCATGGCAAAATCAAATTCGCTGACTTCTTGCAATTCTATTTGTAAATGTTCTTCTTCTGATTTGGCTTTTTCGTCAGACCAATTAAAATATGCTTGAATATCTTGAAGCACCACAGATGAAAGGCGCAGAATGCTTGGTAAGTTGAAGTAAACCCTTCCTGTTCTTCGGTTGAAAAAATCAAGTGGGGTGTGTACCATCTCGTGTTGGAGCGTGAACCACAGCTCAGCACGAATGAGCTTTTCTTCTGAATTTCCTTCAAAATCATTCATTTTTTCTAATATCTCATCCGTTTGTTTACCATAATTCGATACTAAGTAGATAGCATAATATTCGGCTAATTGTCTGGAGACTACTTTTTTCTCGATTTCCACTTTATAATCTGCCACATCTTTGGAAGTTTTAAAATGTCCACCGGCTAAAGGAATTTTATTGGTGTAACAAGGTTTGAACCCTTCTTTCTTAGGATGTTTTTTAACGACAAGATTCACAATGCGCTCTGCCATTTTGCGATAGCCCGTTAGTTTACCACCAGCAATAGAAATCAAGCCTGATTCAGATTCAAAAATTTCGTCTTTTCTAGACATTTGTGAAGCTGATTTTCCTTCTTCATAAATTAATGGTCGCAACCCCGCCCAGCTCGATTCCACATCTTCATTGGATAAATGCACGTCGGGGAACATACTATTTGCTGCTTGCAAAAGATAGTTCACATCTTCTTGCTGCGTTAGCACTTGGTCAATACTTTGCTCATAAGGCGTATCCGTAGTGCCAATGTAAGTAGTCCTATGGCGAGGAATGGCAAATACCATGCGTCCATCGGGTACATCAAAGTAAACGGATTGCTTAAGTGGTAGTCGTTCGTAAGGAACGACAATATGCACACCTTTTGAAAGGAATAGGCGCTTGCCTTTCAATGATTTATCTTGTTTTCTGAGCTGATCTACCCAAGGTCCAGTGGCATTAACAACAAAGGCAGCGTTGATATTAAGTACCTGCTGGTCAATTAAGTCGTTGGCAATTACGCCACTTATCTTGCCTGATTCATCATAAGAAAAATCGTAAACTTCTGCGTAATTGATGCAATTTGCACCAAATTCTATCGCTTTTTTTATGACTTCGATAGTCAATCGAGCGTCATCAGTTCTGTATTCGGCGTAAAACCCTCCCCCTAGCACACCGTCCTTCTTGAGCAGGGGTTCTTTGGCTAAAGTATCTTCTCTGGAAAGCATTTTTCTTCGGTCGGCACTATTCACTTCTGCTAAAAAATCATACACCGCCAATCCTATCGAAGTACCTAATTTTCCGTAAGTTCCTTTTTCAACTAAGGGCAATAGCATTTTTTCGGGGACGACCAAATGTGGAGCAAGGCGGTGTACAGTAGCACGCTCTGTACCTGTTTCGCGGACTAGACCTATTTCCAATTGTTTGAGGTAGCGCAAGCCTCCATGAATGAGTTTAGTAGATTTACTACTTGTGCCAGAAGCAAAGTCTTTTTTTTCAAGCAACGCCACTTTTAAGCCTCTTGAAGCAGCATCGAGTGCGATGCCCGCACCTGTAATACCACCGCCAATGACGATTAAATCAAAATCTGTTGAGGTGAGCGCATGAATAAGATTTGACCTGTTTTTAGAAGAGGATAAATTCATAGTAAAAAATTGACATTTATTAGTCAAAGTTACATTAACTTGCTGCCTTAGTCAAAGTATTCGTGTAACTTTTCGTTCATAATAATATGACAAATCGAAGAAAAAGAGCATTAGATGTGCTAAGTATTGGGGAGTTATTGATTGATATGATAAGTACAGATTTTTCAGACAATCTGGAAGCGGTTAAACAATTCATTAAAATTCAAGGAGGTAGTCCTGCCAATTTGTGTATGAATATGGCGCGGTTGGGAAATAACACTAAGTTGGTGGCTACGGTGGGTAATGACGATATGGGGAAATTTCTGAAAAATAGCGTTCTTGCCGTAGGAGTGAACGGGGAGCATATTTTTCATGTGGATATGCCGAGTACTTTGATTTTGGTTACACGTTCTCAATATACTTCCAACTTTGAAGCCTATCGAGCAGCCGACTACCAAATTTTACCTTCGCAATTGCCAGAATCTCTATTTTGGGATACTTCCATTTTTCATACCACCTGTTTTGCTTTGAGTAAAGTTCCTGCACAAAACACTATTTTGCAAGCTGCTGAAAAAGCGGCTTGGTGCGGTTGTCAGTTGAGTATAGACCTCAATTATGCTCAAAAGATATGGCAAGATCGCACTGCTGCACAACGTATAGTGGCGCAATATTGCCAATATGGAGCTATTGTAAAAGTAAGTGAAGTGGATTGGGAACGCCTCTACGAAACACCTTTTGAGCGACCTGAGCAAGCAGGGGAGCATTTCTTAAAAATGGGGGCTACTGCTGTTTGCGTTACCTTGGGGGGAGCGGGGCTAATGGTGATGTCTAAAGAGGAAATGCACTTCTTGCCCAGCAGGAAGGTGGATGTGAGCGATACGACTGGTGCTGGTGATGCTTTTTGGTCAGGTTTTTTGACGGCTTGGCTCGATGGTTTTTCTTTGTTGAATGCTGCAAAAGCGGGCAGGAAAATGGCGGAGTATAAGATTAGTTATTTCGGCGCATTGCCCGACACCGTTGAACGCACCATTATCTATGAAGATGTAATGGAGTAGGATGATCAATTTTCCTATCGAAGTGTTCAATCAAACATATCTTCTAGCAACTCAAACTCCGCATCCTTCTCCCATATTTCCATTTCGCAGGGTTTGCAGTTGAATTTTAGTTTATACTCCGTTTCGCCGTGCTTCAAAGTGAGTGGCTCAGCTAGCTTTTCGCCCATTGTATGGCGTTGGTAACGTGGACATTTGCCCAATTCGTATTTCACGCAATATTTAGTGACCATTACCCGCGACTTCCCGGGCTCCCATTGTAATTCAAAAGCCTTTTCTATCTCGGAAACGCCATGACGCTTATAAAAGGCCCGTGCCAACTTGTTGGATACATTGTAGGTGAAATCCAAAGACGGAACAGGGTAGGGATGCTCTGTTTTCAGTAGTTGATGTTCCTCTCGTTGATACTCCCTAATGCGAATTTCTGACAGATTTTCTAGTACCAATCTTCGAATTTCGTTTATTTTAGAATTGGGTAAGAACCAAGGTTGTGAGCAATTTAGCACTATTTCATCTACAATAAAGGGCGTATTCCCTGTTTTGGCAAGGTTTTTCTTGATATTTTCAATAGTTCCATTTGCATTTTTAGCAGGCTCTTTAATGGTTGCTAGGTTGGCAGAACAAGTATGCCCGTCCTCATCTACCACTTGGAGCAAAAAACCTGTTTCAGTTTCGCTGAAGCACATTTTTACACCGATTTTTCGCACTGCGCTATTTTCGTTCTCCAACATTCGGTTGAATTCAGCATCGTGATTGCGATAAATTGCTGTGCCAACAGGTAAATGCTTAAGATGATTAGGTATCACTAAGTCATTGACAATCAAGTTGACCTGCGTTCCTTCGCCTTCGCCGTGTTCGTTAACGAAATACAAGCCGTCTCCGTTGTTGAGTCGTTCGTAATTTTCGATGCGATAACCATTGGCTTTTATCTCTAGCAATTTTCCAATATATTGTCCTTTAGATTTGGGGCTTTCCCAAGAGCCAATTTTTTCTTTGCGCTGATTGACGAAATAATCGGTATAGCCTCGATTGAAACTGCGGTCTAAAGATGGCTCAAAATTATAAAAAGTTCTACCTGACGATGCCTTTTGATATTCATCTGAATTTACTTCTAAGAAAGCATCCAGTTTTTTTCGTAAGTAAGAAGTGTTATTTTTGACATACACTAAATCTTTCAACCTGCCTTCGATTTTAAAAGAAGTAATACCTGCATTAATCATATTGGGCAATTCGTCGCTCAAATTCAAGTCCTTTATAGATAAAAGATGACTGCTTTCGATGAGCGTTTCGCCATTACCATCAATTAGGCGATAAGGCAAGCGGCAATTTTGAGCACATGACCCTCGATTGGCAGAGCGTTCACCGTTGGCAACACTCATGTAGCAGTTGCCACTAAAGGAAACACACAACGCCCCAGTAACAAAAAATTCCAACTCAACATCACTAGCTTCATGGATGTCTTTTATTTGGTCCAAATTCAATTCCCGAGCCAATACTACTCGCTGAATACCTGCATCGGCTAAGAATTTTACATGACCCGCATCTCGATTATTGGCTTGTGTGCTAGCATGAATGGCAATAGGTGGAAGTTCCATTTCCAATATCCCCATATCTTGTACAATAATGGCATCTACACCGATGTCGTACAGCTTCCAAATAAGCCGTCGGCAAGTTTCTAACTCATTGTCATACAAAATGGTATTGAGCGTTACGAACACTTTTGCTTTGAATAAATGGGCATATCGTACCATTTCAGCAATGTCTTCCAAAGAATTAGTTGCGTTGGTTCTAGCACCAAATAGTGGTGCTCCGATATAAACCGCATCTGCACCTGCATTAATGGCTGCCATACCTTGATAAAGGTTTTTAGCTGGTGCTAAGATTTCTACTTTTTTTCTCATCCGATGATATTACAGAACACATTTTGCTTTAACAAAAAAGCTACCTATTGCAAATTGTTTTCACGACAGGCAAAATTAATAGAGTTTAAGCATCAAAAAGTAATTAAGTCAAAAATATTAAGGCAAAAGCATTAAATTTTAAACCTTCAGGCATTCGTCCTGATGGAGGGCTGAAATAATTACTTTATGGGTTAATTTTCATTAATCTTTTATTTTTTTGAAATAAAATTTGAATTTTTAAATAAAAATAAGTAATATTATCTAAAATTTTAAAGATATGAAGAATTATCCATTAGTTTCAGAGTATATGGCTAAGAAGTTGATTACTTTCTCGCCAGATTCGGATATTCATTCCGCTATTGACACCATGCTGAAATTTAAGATTTCAGGTGCACCCGTAATTAATCATCAAAAAGAATTGATGGGTGTACTTTCTGAGGTAGATTGTATGCGATTGATTGTCAATGCGTACTATGACAATCAACCTACGGCTCAAACAAAAGTGAAGGATTTTATGTCGCATACAGTGACAACCATTGACGCTAAGGCGACTATTTTAGAAGCTGCTCAAATGTTTATCAGTGCCAAATTCAAGCGATTGCCAGTAGTAGAAAATGGAGTCTTGGTTGGACAAATTAGTCGTACTGATGTGCTAAGAGCCATTCAGAAAATAGGGTCTACTCATTTGAATCATATTCCAGATACTTGGAAGGTGAGGGCTCCAATGGCCTAGTAAAAAGAGGAACGCTACTTTACAAAATGTGAGTGGAGGAGGTATAAAATATCTCCTCCATCCTGCTTAGTTATGCTTAGAAGGTAGAGCCACCTGGGTTAGCATCGTTGTAACGCTTCGATACTTCTTGCCAATTAATGATGTTGAAAAAAGCATCTACATAATCAGGTCTTCTATTTTGATAGTTCAAATAATAGGCATGTTCCCATACATCAAGCCCCAGCACTGGTGTGCCTTCAAAGCTATTGACATCCATCAAAGGATTGTCTTGATTTGGTGTTGAACAGATAAATAATTTGTCGTTTTTGTCCACACACAACCATGCCCAACCAGAGCCAAATTGTCCTGTAGCTGCCGCTTTAAATTGCGCTTTGAATTCATCCAATGAACCAAAATCACGTATGATTGCTTTGTAGATATTGAGTTTATCGTTAAAACTGGATGTACCTGCGGGTGCTAAAATGCTCCAAAAAAGTGTATGGTTATAGTGTCCGCCACCATTATTGCGCACTGCTGTTGAATGATGAGAAACAGAAGCCAAAATGTCTTCAATTTTCTTACCCTCTAATGCTGTGCCAGCGATAGCGTTGTTCAAGTTAGCAATGTAACCTGCGTGGTGCTTACCATGATGAATTTCCATAGTTTTTGCGTCAATATTTGGTGCTAGAGCAGCAAAATCATAAGGAAGTTCCGGAAGTTGAAAAGCCATAGTTGGTTAATTTTTTTAGTTAGTGATAAATGAAATATTATTATTGAATAGTTGAATGCGGGATAATATTGCTTGAAACTAGAAACGTTATCAATTAACTTAACCCTTTTTTTTAACAGTTCGTTAAGCGATTGGTTTTCGTCAATTGTAAATAAATAGGGTATTCCCTTTTTGTGGTTCTTATCTAGTGGTGTATCATATTGGTCGGTAATTTTGACTTTTGCAATTCCATGAGTACCTTTTGTTTATGACCCTGCTCGTCCACTATCACTGCGCTAAAGTCCAAGCGATAGAGTTTAAGCCCTCTAATTTCATCCATCGCCACAATTTCTTGCTGCTCAATGACCAATTCCAATACCTCGCATTCTAAAAGAGTGGATAGCACCTTTTTAGCCATTCGGTTGCTTTGCATCAAATATCTGAAAGCATGGTCGTATAGTGGATTGATGATTTTTATGCAAATAGCTTTATGACAAAGTTACTTTTTTCTTGAATTTTTCTTTAAGAAATTTGTTTGATAACAGGCTGATGCTTTAACTTAATCAATACTTTTTGAAAAGTATTAGACTTGTTTGGTAGCTCGATGTTCATATCGTAATATTCATAATTCAATTTTGGACATTCATAATTATTTAGGAGAAAAATGTATTTTCGCCACGTTTTGTAAATGACTTTAATGCAATCAGACAATGTATGGTGGCGCAAAGTCAGCATTTAATATTTTTTTAATTAGAATGTAACAGCACAAATGAGACGTATAGAAATCGAAAAAGTCCTTCAGCAACAACCGATTGATGAAAAAATTACAGTCATGGGGTGGGTACGTGCCTTTCGTTCCAACCGATTCATCGCCCTCTATGATGGTTCGTCTTTTAATACGCTTCAAGTAGTGGTGGACTTTGAGCAGCAGCCTGAATCACTGTTAAAAAAAATAAACTTTCATGCGTGCATTAAAGCCACCGGAACATTGGTAGCCTCTCAAGGTACAGGGCAATCAGTTGAATTACTAGCAGATACGGTAGAACTTCTAGGGGAAGCTAATCCAGAAGAATACAGTTTGCAGCCCAAGAAAATGACGATGGAATTTTTGCGTGAAAGAGCGCATTTCAGAATGAGAACCAATACATTCAGTGCCGTTTTTCGTATTCGTCATGGTTTAGCATTTGCTGTGCATCAATTTTTCAACGATAAAGGATACTACTATTTGCACACGCCTATCATTACGGGTAGCGATGCAGAAGGTGCAGGCGAAATGTTTAGAGTGACTACCTTTGAACCTAATAAAGCACCACTTAACGAAAGAGGCGAGGTGGACTTTAGGAAGGATTTTTTTGGGAAAGCCACTAATTTGACTGTTTCTGGACAGTTGCAAGGAGAAATTGGCGCACTGGCGTTGGGAAAAGTTTATACGTTTGGACCAACTTTTCGTGCCGAAAATTCTAATACTTCTCGACATCTGGCAGAGTTTTGGATGATAGAACCCGAGGTCGCTTTCTATGATATTTATGATAATATGGATTTGGCAGAGGAATTTTGTAAATATCTAATCAATTATGCTTTAAAGTATTATCCTGATGATATTGCCTTTTTGAATGCTCGCTTAATTGAAGAGGAAAAAAATTTGCCGAAAGACAAAAAACGTTCCATGAGTTTGTTAGAAACGCTAGAGTTTGTGGTAAATAATGATTTTGAACGTATTACTTACACAGAAGCAGTCAATATTTTACAAAAGTCCAAACCTTACAAAAAAAGCCAATTTGAGTTTCCAGTAGCGTGGGGAACTGATTTGCAAGCGGAGCACGAACGTTTTTTAGTGGAAAAACATTTCAAAAAGCCAGTCATCGTCCGCGATTATCCTGCCGCCTTCAAAGCATTTTATATGCGCTTGAATGAACAATCAGAAAATGTACCTGATGAAACAGTTGCAGCAATGGATGTGTTATTCCCTGGAGTGGGTGAGCTAATTGGTGGTTCGCAACGTGAAGAACGACTGGAAGTACTTGTGGCAAAGATGAAAAAAATGGGTGTTCATCCAGAAGAATTATGGTGGTATCTGGAATTGCGCAAGTTTGGTGGAGCACCGCACGCTGGTTTTGGTATGGGCTTTGAGCGTATGGTGCAGTTTGTAACCGGTATGAGCAACATAAGAGATGTCATTGCTTTTCCACGAACACCTGGCAATGCGGAATTCTAAAAGAAATCGGGATAACAAGGGCAATCAGCTATTAAACATCGTCAAATACTTATCAAAACGAAAATATGAATCAATTTAATGTGCGCTTGGAGGTAATGAAGACCATCGGAAAATCCATGGGAGAATGGCTTACCAAGTATTTGAAGCCTATTGACGAAAATTGGCAACCTTCTGATTTGTTGCCTGATGCGAATAACCCTGATTTTTTTGATGAACTCAAAGAAATACAAGCGCTAGCTAAAGAAATGGACTATGACCTTTTTGCAGTGCTTATCGGCGATACCATCACAGAGGAGGCGCTGCCTACCTATGAATCTTGGCTAATGAGTGTTGAAGGTGTGGCACAAGATGAGGCTAATCCATGGTCGAAATGGGTTAGAGCTTGGACTGCTGAAGAAAATAGGCACGGCAATTTACTCAATACCTATCTGTATCTTTCAGGGCGTGTCAACATGCGCGAAATGGAGGCTTCCACACAGCACCTTATTAACGACGGCTTCGATATTCAAACAGGGAGCGACCCTTATCGTAACTTTATTTATACCAGCTTTCAGGAACTGGCAACCAATATTTCGCACCGTCGAGTGGCCTCTCTGGTAAAACAAACAGGCAACAAGCAACTGGCTAAAATCTGTGGTGTTATTGCTGCTGATGAAAGTCGCCATGCCAATGCCTACAGTCATTTTGTGCAAAGCATTTTTGAAATTGATGCCAGTGAAATGATGCTTGCTTTTGAAGACATGATGAGAAAGAAAATTGTGATGCCTGCTCACTTTCTTAGAGAATCAGGGGAAGCGATTGGGAGTTTATTTTCCCACTTTTCCGATGCAGCACAGCGCACAATGGTTTACACTACCCAAGATTATATTAATATTCTAAAAGCACTTTTAGTAGAATGGAACATTGAACACAGAATAGGGCTTAATGATTCCGCTGAAAAAGCAAGAGATTACCTCATGGCATTGCCCAGTCGTCTTGAGCGTATCGCTGAGCGCATCAGAATACCCGAAAAGCAATTTGAATTCAAATGGATTTTAGGGTAAATGGCACATCCAGTAAAATGACAAAGCTATTAGCCCAGTAAAGCGTGTATTGGTTTTGTCGTTTTACCATTGCTACCTATCCTACTTGCCGTTATCTTTAGAAAATAGACCTTTTCCTAAACAGCGTAAATTCGCTAATTAAAGCAAACGTTTGCAGCCATAGTTATTTCAACTTTTACTTTTCTTATTTGTAGTTGGAGTAACATACTTATGATTAAATTATTTCAAAACATTTAAAATTCAAAACTATGTATCCAGTTGATATAGTCATGCCGATGGCAAAAGATTTGACCGCATATGGGTTCGAACCGTTGACAACACCAGAGGCGGTAGATGACTTTATGCAAAACCAAGAAGGTACAGCTTTATTGGTCATTAATTCTGTTTGTGGTTGTGCGGCGGCTAATGCACGTCCAGGCGCAAAATTATCATTGAACAATGAAAAAACACCGAATAAGCTCTACACCGTATTTGCAGGAGTGGATCAAGCAGCCACAGCAAAGGCACGTCAGTATTTGCTGCCTTATCCACCATCATCTCCTTCTATTGCTTTGTTCAAAGATGGAAAATTAGTGCATTTTATTGAGCGTTTGAATATTGAGGGGCGTTCAGCAGAGATTATTGCTGCCAACTTGAAAATGGCATATGATAAATATTGTTAATGCGTTATAACAGCATGGGCTACATCAAAATAGCTTTGATGTAGCCCAAAAATGCAACACACACTCACTTAGTCAAAAAAATCAGCCGATTACAATGCACCTTGAATTACTCACTCAGCAGGTCAACTCCCTCCTTGAAATGGGAGAAACGAGAAAGGGCATTGACAAAATTATAGATTATGTGGAGGGTAGGGATGACCTGCGCCGCGAATTTTATGGACAAGCTATTCAGATTAAAGCACGCTACTTGCGTGCTAAGCGACAGGTTTCCATGCAACTCATTGATGATGAAGTTGCTAGCGTTGCAGTGGAGCAAGTGCATATGGATATTGCAACCTTGCTAGTTGAAATAGATGAAAAGTTATATCCTAGCCATAAATCCAAAAAATCTACTCGAAGTATAGGTTTTACTATTGGCAGCGGAATAGCCGTAATAGTTACGATATTGCTAGTTGTTTTACTTGCATTGTTTTCCAGCGAAACCTCAGGGCTACCTGAACATTTTTGCTTGACTTTTCAAAAAGATGTTATTTTTAAAGTGCTTATCATTCCTCAACAAAAGGATGAGGTGATGGCTCAACACATTTCATTGTATTGCGATACCTTATCAAAGGCGGTAAACTTATCTATTGCTGCTCAAATAAGTGCTGTGCCTAATGTTTATCCTCAAAATGCAAAAGAAATAGAGACTTTAATTGGAAATTGTGATGCACACTTAGTGATATGGAAAAAAAACAATAAACTACAATACCAATTCCTTAATGCCGATACGGTATTTCAAATACCACTTCTTTATCCAAAAGATAGTTCATCAATTGGGGCTTGGCTGATAGACAGCAACCTGCCTGCGCAAGGAGACATCACTACATTAAGACAGTTATTTACGCTAGGTTTGGTTTGGCAGCAGAGAGCAGAAGCGTACATTTGGATAAATGACAAAGAACAAGACCAAAGTAAAGATTTTACTGTAGTACAACAAATATATTTGGCACAGGCATACCTATCTCGTGAAGACACATCGAAGGCTATTGCTACCCTTAATGAGCTGCTGGTAGAAACTGATGCACACGCACCTGCGCACCTCAACAAGAGCGTGCTGATGTGGAAACAAAAATCTTACAAACAGGCGCTAGAGCATATCAATAAAGGGATTGAACTGGATGCTGTAAACCCTTTGATGTATTATACAAAGGGCTACATCCTCTGGGAAATAGGACAACTTGAAAAGGCAAGTTATTATTTAAAAATAGCAGATACCTTATCCTTGAAAGAAACAGCGCAGTGGATTAATTTCAGAAATAACACGATAATGCCACTCCAGCGCGACATCGCTTTACAACAATTGGAAATCAATAAATCCATTAGAGAAGCACTCACTTTACTCCGACAAGGTATTGGTGATAAAAACGCACATCAAAATCATTTGCTGAGGCAATATCTAGCATTAGGCGACCAAGAAAAAGCCCAAGCACTTGCCAAAACGATAACCACGCTGGAAGTATTTACTTTAGAAGCCATCCAAAATTATTTGCTTAGTGCTACTGGCACGAATGAATCCACACTCCTATTCTGGCAAACCTACAAAGAATTATTGTAGCTCATATTAAACTTTTGACTTTAACACTTTTGTCCCGTTTTTTCGGACAAGTAGGGCTTATATTTGTTGTGTGGTTGCTAGCTTAACTATGTGGTAAAAAAGCACCAATGCCACCATTATTCGACGTCAAGTGGCAAAAGTGCTGATTGTTTAATTAAAACACAGTAAAATTATGAAATTATTTCAAAGATTGCTCTTACTCGCCTTGATTTCAGGCGTATTATTTTCATGTGAGCAAGAGCAATTAAAATTGGAAGAGGAGACATTAGATGTTTCCGCTTTGACTCGTGCAGACATCGAGCAACTGCACAAAGCCTATATTGAGCGACATGGACGAGATGTGGTTATTGAGTACACGACATTGGAAGAATTGAACGCAACTTACGAAGCACAAGGCTTACCTAAAGTTACTTTGGATGAGCTAGGTTTGACCATAGCGCAATATGAAGCAGCACAAGCACGTATCAAGCAGATAAAAGAAGGAACAGCAGTGGAAAGCCGATGTAGCGACCCTGTTTATCTTTTCTTAGGAGATATGAACGATAATGGTGTGCTTTCGAGCTTTGATTATTTTCTGGCAGCAAGGGTCATCAATATGCTTGATCCTGAAACTACGAATTCTTATTTATTTGGCTTAGTATCATCTTATGCTATGAATGTTAGTTCTACATTAACAATTTGTGATGTAGATTTGATAAGATTAGTCATACTTGGTATCCCTTGCGATGATATTGAAATTCCTTTTGACGATTGCCTGTAACAAAAGGAATAGCTGTAAGAGAGGAACTTCCTCTTCTTACAGCTACTACAATTTTTGATAAGCATAAAAAATATATATTATGCGCAATTACATTTTTATACTTTTTATTTTTTTACAAATAGCTACATTAGCCCAAAAAGAAAACAACAATTGGTTTATTAATGCGATTAGTATATTTAATTTCAATGAAATACCTTTTCGGATAGACAGTATTAATTTAAGAGCAGTGAATGATGGATATAACGTGGCAGTATCTGATAAGGCAGGTAATTTACTGTTTATTTCGGAGAGTAGAACGGTATTTGACCGATACGGTGAGAGAATGCCTAATGGAAGATTAGACCAAGAATCCCCTATTTTTATTACAACTCCTTCTCAACCTGTTGTAGTGATTCCTGTGCTTGAAAGTGAACATAAATATTATTTGTTCCATACTTTGATAACTTCAGAAATACGAAATGTAAAATTATTTTATTCTATAGTAGATATGGAATTAAATGGAGGGAAAGGGGATATAGTAGCTACAAAAAAGAAAATCCTACTCGGAGAAAATCTAACTGGTCATATAGTAGCTATTCAAGGCATTTGTGGAAGTGTTTGGCTAGTCGCACATGAAGTAAATTCTAATCGTTTCTTATCTTTTGAAGTAACAAAAAACGGAGTTAATGCTCCTGTTATTTCCGAAGTAGGTGTAAGATTTAATGGATTAGGACTAGGCGCTATGCACGTTAATCCTAGCCATAACAAATTGATTTGTTTTAATCGCCAATCACAATCTACACAGCTTTTTGACTTTGATAGGCAAACAGGAAAGATTTCTAATCCTATCAGTTTGCCTATCAGATATAATTCTCCAAGAGAAACATACCCTAACGCAGGTGTATTTTCAAATACTGGGCGATATTTATATTCAATAGAACAAACGTCTAGATATACAGGTTCTAGGGTGGTTCGTTTTGATGTGAATAGTAATGATTCGATTAGTATAGCTGCATCAAAAATAGCTATTGATAGCTTTCCTCGCTGGCATACTTACAACGTGATACAACGTGCGCCTGATGGCAATATTTATGGTACAGTAGGAAGACTCATTTACCGAATCGAACATCCTGATGCTGATGATCCTAACCAAGTCGTAGTAACGGATTCACTTTTTGGAACATCAACAAATGCTTTTATATACAACTTTCAAAACCTAATTGTTATTCCAACTGCTGCTATTGACCAAGATACTATGTTACTGCCGATGGATACTTCGCTTTGTGCGGGTCAAGAGCTACGCTTGAATGTAGCTGCACAAGGAGGCAATAGCTATTTATGGCAAGATGATAGCACTAGCCCCGAATACACTGTCCGTTCACCAGGTATTTACACAGTGCAAATAAAAAAAGGCAACTGCACTTTTCGAGATACGCTTCACGTTGCTCCTTTAGAGGTAACGCTTTCACTACCTATGGATACTTCTTTTTGTGCTGGGGATACGCTTTTGCTTCGCCCAGCCACCAACGCCAGTGCCTTGCTTTGGCAGGATGGCAGCACCGATAGTCAATACGCAGTGCAGCAACGTGGTGTATATACTGTAACGGCTACGGCGCAAGGATGTAGTAAAAGTCAAAGTATTGTCGTGGAAGCAGTAATGATTGACGAGCCAAACCTACCCAGCGATACTACTTTGTGTGCAGGGCAAACCTTAGTCTTAACGCTGCCCAGTAAAGATTGGGACGAAATTATCTGGAATGACCAAATTCGTAGCCCTCGTTTTGAAATTAATCAACCAGGGAATTATCGCCTGACGTTGCTTAAAGGAGGATGTGAGCGCAGCACGACCTTTGAAGTACAAGTAGCAGATTGTGGTCGCAAACTGCTTATCCCTAATGCCTTTTCGCCCAATCAAGATCAGCGCAATGATGTATTTAGGGTTCTGAATTTAGAGAGTTTACCCATTCAATCTTTTGAGATAAAGATATACAATCGTTGGGGGGATTTAGTGTTTCAAAGTCAAGATATAACAAAAGGATGGGATGGGACAAAACAAGGTGATGGCATAACAGATTTGCCTTCTGATGTTTATGTGTATTATTACACGGTTCAACTGGAGGGATTGTCAGAATTATTAACTCGCAAGGGAGATGTAACCTTGGTCAGATGAGTGGTGAAAAAGTCGTCATATACATTATTTTTTATAACGGTTAGACAAACAGACAAGTAATGAAATTCTTAGAAACAGGAAGGCGTATTGAAACTATTGACCAACTCATTCGCCAGAAGCGGACAGGTACACCAAAACAACTTGCCCAACGCTTGGGCATATCAAAAAGTAGTATGTACAAATCAATTGAGCTAATGAAAATGCTAGATGCACCTATTTTGTATTGTGCTAAAAACAAAACATACTATTATTCACAGCATTGCAAGTTTACATTTGGTTTTTTACTTGAAAACAAACCTGAAGGTAACCTTGATTAGATTAATATTAAACTTTTGACTTTAACACGTTTGTCCCGTTTTTTCGGACAAGTAGGGCTTATATTTGTATTGGAAATTACCCGTAGATTTTTTCAATGATTGGTTTGATAGACCTACGGGTATTTTTCTAAACTTACCTCAAGCGATAACGCAAACCTGTGTAAACATTACGTCCAAAAATAGGTCCCCATACTAAGGAAGCATCAAAATAAGGACTTAATGGATTTTCACTGCTAATAATGGGCATTTCCTGCTGAAAATTTAGTAGATTTTCACCACCTACATATATTTCTAGTTGCTCGCCCCAGCTTTTACTGATTTGTGCATTCACTAAGAAAAAATTAGGCGACGCTTCCGGCATATGAAATTCATGCGGATTAGTAGTGGTGCTTGGAATGCGCTTACTCGATTGCCAGTTCACTGTTGCATCAAATTTCCACTGATTATTGGTTTCGTAAGCGGTATTCACAAAAGCAATATGATTCGATAAAAAAGGCTTTCGCAATCGCTCAATTTTATAATCCGTTTGTACGTCATTATAGCGATATGCCAAGCGCACATCCCAGCGATTTACAAGTTCCACATCCCATTGTGCTTGCAAGCTCGTAGAAAAAGACCGCCCTTCTAAATTATAAAAACGAATTTGTTGAGGATCAACATCATAATCCACCACAATTTGGTTTTTAAAATCGGTATGATAAATATCTATTGACAAACTAGAATTGCGCTTCCACAAAGTTAAATCTTGAGTAGCGTTGAAACCATAATTCCAAGCGACTTCAGCATCTAGTTGATAGGGATGATTTTCAAATTGTCGCTCCACAAAAATAGCTCTATTAGAAGCAAAAATACCAATATTTTCCGCAAAAATAGTCGCTGTCCTCAGCCCTCTTCCTAGTGCGGCACGCAAGGTGGTTGCTGGGTTAGGAGCATAGCGCAAGTGTAAACGAGGCGTTGCAAAAAAGCCATAGTTGTTGTGATAATCGCCGCGCAAACCAGCGACTGCTGTAAATTTATCGAGATGTGCAAAAGTATATTCTGCAAAAGCACCAGGCACAGACTCTAAGCGACGAAATGGCTGAGTTTCCTGTGCTTGTAAAGTTAGCATAATAGCTTCATTCACTTCGTCGAGTTGCCAACTACTACCAATTTTATAATTATGCTTAGTTGTGCCTAAAATACCTTGATAAATTAAATTAGCATAAACACTATTTTGAGTAGCATTATACATTCTGCTACCGAAATTAGCCTCCTGCTGATGATGTACTCCAGAAAGTTGAAACCCTACACTAGAGTAGGGTTTGGCAGGAAACACTTTCCCAATTTTCATCCAGCCTTCTAATCTATTGGTTTTCAATAACGATCCCCAAGCATCTTGATTGTCAATCGATACCTTTTTATCAAAACTTAACTGTCCTGATACTTGCTCTATTCGTACTCCTTGAATGCCAAATTGCAGCTCCAATCCTGCATTATCCTTGTATTTCCAACGATTCAGTCCAATCCATTGGCTGGTTAAAGGCATATCCAAAAATTCATCATTGTTTCGATCCAACTTTACTTGTTGATACTTTCCGTGAAGCAACAGTGCTGTTGACCAGTTATCGTTGAGCTTTCGACTAAAATTAGCATTAGCTTCCAACCTTCCTGCTTCACTGGCATAAAAGTTGAGGTACATTCGGTCGCTATTTTCTGGCTTGCGCAACTCAACATT
>DAITMC010000050.1:0-17985 GCA_036835365.1 Saprospiraceae bacterium | reverse complement strand
ACGCTATCTCGCAAGAAATGTCCAATCTCATACTCCAAATTACCAAATTGAGTGGACTGCCATTTAAAACTGACCTTGCTAATATGCTCATTCAATGCTTGATTTTGCTGCTCAATGCTCCAATCGCGTGTAAATTCAGGATTTCGATAAGGGTTTAATGCCGTAAAATGGCGTTGAGTCCATTCATGATTGGCACGAAGTTCTAACTTACCCAACTTATCAGAAGAAAAAGTTTGTTCATATGCAGCAAAAGTAGCTACCCCCATATTGTCTTCATGGTCAAGGGTACTAAATCGGTTGAGGTCATTGTTGCTAAATGCTACCTCCGCTTGAAGTTGCCCATTTTTGGATAATTGATAATCTACATTAGCGGTCATTAGCTGTTGCTGCTTGGGTATAGCAAGTTGGATAACAGGCTCATATTCACCACGCGGTTGTCCTGTACGAGCATCAGGCGCAATCCATTCGTAAACGCGCCCACTAGCAGCTACTTGATTGGTACTCAGTTGGTAATTTCCATTATTTATACCTACATTAGAAAATCGTGCTGTTAATCGTGCGTTAGGATCAATAGTATAAACAAGAATAGAAAATTTGGTTAATTGCTCATTAATCAAGACAAAAGTATCGCGCTGTTCATACTGTACCCTAAGTGCATTAAATTCTTCTAGCGTATCCAAGCTACTGACTATGGCTAAGTTGAGTTGATCGCCTGCTTGGGCGAGTATATTTTTTTGTTCATCTGTCAAAACGCCCTCTCCTATAGCATTTCGACCATCTTGTTGACTAAAAAAATTAAATCGAACGTTCCATTTTTCGTAAGCATAATGGGTATTGAAAGTAGATAAAGAGGTTAAATAATTTTGGTCCGCATATTCAAACTCGGCTATAATTCGGCTGTCTTTTGTTATTAATCGCTTGTTCGTGAAGCGCAATTCAGCTTGATCATAGTCAATAACATAATCTTCATCAAAGCCTCTAGTAAGTGGTACACCGTCAATAAAAATTTTCTCTGTTCCAGAAAGTACGATAATGAATCGCTCCCCTTCATTTCCTCTAAGTTTGTAAGGTCCCTGATTGCCTTCGACTCCATCTATCAAATTGCGTGCAAATTTGCCTCTAGATATGGCTAAACTCGCTTGATTTTGCCAAGTAGCTCCTTTTTTCGTTTCTAACTTATTGCTTAAAGTAGCTCCTTGCAACTTTTTAAAATAGTTCATAAAATAGCTTTGTGGGCGTGCCAATTCATAATCACCTGCTACAATCTGATTGTTTTTTTGCTTCAGTTGAATGAAAATTCGGTCAAACTCTTGCAGTTGTCGGGTGTTGCCTTCTGCTTGAATAGGAATATTTTCATCGGTAATAGCCGCCAAAATTTCTATATCATTTCCTAAATTACCCGAGAGTTGTAAATTAAATCGGGAGTCGAGTACAAGATTTTGATTATTCCCAAAAGCCAACCCTCGAGAGAGACTACCGCTGTGTTGTAAAGTACCAAAATCAATCAACGCTTCCGTCTTTTTAACGAAAGGGTTATAACTAAATTTCAGTATATGACTATCCGCCATACTACTGATTAGGGTTGTGTCAAAATGGCTTCTAGGCTGACCCAAATTGTAAGGCAATACGCGATAATAAAGAAATAGAAAAGGATAAGTATCAGATAGGCTATCTAGTGCTTGAAGGATAATTTTTTGATTATCAATAAGATAATAGGATTCGTTCAATTCGTTTTTTGTAATAGTGCTATCAGATAGCACAAGATAAGCCTTCAATGAAGCAGGTAAGATAGTCATTGAGTCCAATGCAAACGTTCCTGTTGTAAAGGGGATAATCTGCTGTCTTTGATTGGAAAATTGCTCGGATTGAGCACGGAGCATAGTTGATAGTGCCATTACCAAGAATAAGGTCAATAGCAAACGCAAGGTTAGAGCGTTTGGGCATTTAGTAGTAGAATACATAAGCACTGTGGGCATACAAGTATGCAAGTCACTTTATTAAACGTATTTTTTGTATTACAGGTACGTTAAGTGAAAAAAACAGAAGCGACCAAAAGAAGAGGTCGCCCTGTAAAAAAGAAATCACCCGATTGTTTTATCTTATAATGCTATATTACACTCCTGTTTTGTTAGATTTACAAAATTAAATATTCTATTCTAAATTCAATAACAAATATTAAGTCTTCGTTAACATTTTTGACTATCTTTTGATGTAAGATATAATCCAAAACAAACAATACTCTGATTCATAACTATTTGTGTATTAAATCATTGAATATGTGAATAAAATATTTTCAAAATCAAAATTTTTTGAAAATATTTTTTGCCTTGACTTTGTAGGATTGATAGTTGCGTTGCGAAATTTACACGAGATTCGCTATACTTTTTGTGGCGACGAGTGTACTAATATCCACCAGCATCAATAGCGCATGAATACTTACACTGTAAAAATTTCAGAATTTGAGGGACCCTTTGACTTATTGCTCTTTTTTATTGAGCGAGATGAGTTAGATATTCATAATATTCCGATTGGCAGTATTACAGAAGATTTTTTGGCATATATCCGAAGTATGGAAATGATGAATATTGACTTAGCCAGTGAATTTATTGTAGTAGCTGCCACACTTTGTCGCATCAAAGCAAAAATGTTGCTTCCAAGAAAGCAAGTGGATGAGGCAGGTAATGAAATTGACCCTAGAGCAGAACTCGTTAGTCGTTTGGTAGAATACAAACGTTATAAGGATGTTTTAGAAGAAATGCGCCAATTGGAGGAAATGCGTTCCAGTCGTGTGGATAGGGGAAATGTGAGTAAGGAGTTGAAACAAATTGCAGAGAAAGCATTAGTAGATGCGGAATTAGAATCCATTACGCTATTCAAACTTTTACGTACTTTTTCAAGGTTGCTGAAGCAATATGAAAACAACAATGCCCCAAAAACAGTACACCGCATCATGCGTTGGGATTACACCATAAAAGCGCAGCAAACGTACATTTTAGGTATATTGCAACAGCAGGGTAAAACTAATTTTTCTATTCTTTTTAACCATTTGGAAAATCGGATTCACGCTATTGTTACCTTTCTAGCATTACTCGAATTGCTCAACATGGAGCAAGTTCAAATTATTACATGCGAAGGAATGAACAATTTTTGGTTAACTTTGGAGTAAATTTCTTGAAATTCCTGAAACAATAAAAATTTGCTTTTTATATGACTAATAATTATTTAGAGAGTGTTCGTAAACAATTTGAATATTACAAAATATTGGGGGACAAGACTTTTGCTCAACTTACAGATGAACAACTTTTTTGGCAATACAACAGTAACAGTAATAGTATTGCCATGATTGTGAAGCATCTTTCGGGAAATATGCGCTCCCGATGGACGAATTTTTTAACTTCTGATGGCGAAAAATCGTGGCGCAATAGAGATAAAGAGTTTGAAAACGACCTTACTACAAGACAAGCGCTACTCGATGCTTGGAATGAGGGTTGGGACTGTTTATTTAACGTACTCGAAGTATTGGCGTTCACTGACTTGGGTAAGGTCGTTTATATCAGAAATCAGGCACATACCGTAGCAGAAGCTATTAATAGACAACTAGCTCACTATCCTTATCATGTAGGGCAGATTGTGTTCATAGGTAAAATGTTAGCTGATGATAAATGGGTTACACTTTCCATCCCTAAAGGAAAATCAGAGGATTATAATGCTACAAAATTCGCAAAACCGACGGAAAGAGGACATTTTACAGATGAATTTTTATGACAATCTGTTTACAATTCCTTAATCAATTCTTAAAGTGAATAGTTGCTTCAAACTCCTTAGTAGTTGCGTTATTTGAGCATGAAAAAAACAATACTATTTATAGTCATCCTCTGTGTTGTCGCTACATTGGTTCATAGTCAAGCACCACTTACAAATGCACATGCACACAACGATTACGAACACGAGCAACCGCTATTTGATGCTTTAAGTTATGGTTTCACCAGCGTTGAAGCAGATGTCCATTTGGTTGAAGGCAAACTTTATGTATCGCACAATCATCCATTGAAGAAAAAAAATAAGCAACAACTCAAAGCCCTTTATCTTGAACCACTCAAAAAGTTGGTCAAGCAGAATGGTGGTCGTGTATATCCTGGAGATGAAGGTACTTTTTACTTAATGATTGACCTCAAAACGGAAGCGGAAACCACCTATGCTGTACTTTATCAACAGCTAAAAGCCTATCAATCTATGTTAACCACCATAGAAAATGGTCAATATCGAAAAGGTGCCGTTACTATCTTCCTTTCTGGAAATCGCCCTATCGAAAAAGTGCTAAACGAGCCACTCGTACTAGCTACCTTAGATGGAAGACCTAGCGACTTAGGAAAAGGATACACCGCTGAAGTCATGCCTGTCATCAGCGACCAATATAGCAAGCATTTGAAATGGAGAGGAAATGGGGCTATGCCAGAAGAAGAATGGCAAAAATTGCAAGACCTTGTTCATCAAGTACATCACGAAGGTAAAAAGTTACGCCTTTGGGCAAGCCCTGAAAAATTAGAAGTTTGGGAAAAGCTATACGAAGCAGGCGTTGATTTCATCAATACCGATCAATTAGCATTGTTGGCACAATTCTTAAAGGAGCAAGCAAAATCTGATACAAAATAAAATAATGAAGCATTTATTACTTAGCATTGTAACCATTGCAATCACTTTATCGCTCCAAGCGCAAGGGCGAAAGACAGAAAATATTTTTATTATCACTTTAGATGGTTTACGTTGGGAAGAACTTTTCCAAGGAGCAGTGGATAGTTTGATGATAGACGAAGCGTATGTGAAAGACACTAGCGAACTTAGAACATTATTCTTAGCGGAAACGCCTGAAAAACGTCGAAAAAAATTGATGCCTTGGTTTTGGAGTACGCTGGCTCAATCTGGCCAAATCTATGGCAATCGCTTGTACGATAACAAAGTAGATTTGACTAATTTCTTTTGGTTTTCTTATCCTGGTTACAATGAAATATTGACCGGTTTTAGCGATTCGAGAATCCGTACTAATGATAAAATCTGGAATCCAAATGTTACTGTATTAGAGTGGATAGACCGAGTGCCAGAATATAATGGTAGCGTGGCGGCTTTTGGTTCTTGGGATGTTTTTCCTTATATTATCAACACTCAACGCAGTGGTATTCCAGTTAATGCAGGTTTTCAATTGGCAGTAGGTAGTAATCTTTCCGAAAAAGAGCATTTCCTAAATCAATTGCAACCTACGGTACCAAGCCCTTGGAGCAGCGTTCGATTGGATGCTTTTACCCATCACTACTGCCTTGAATATGTTAAGCGAAAACATCCTAAGGTAGTTTTTATTTCTTATGGCGAAACAGATGACTTTGCACATGATGGTCGTTATGATCATTATCTAAAATCTGCTTACCATACAGACCAATGGATTAAAGAATTGTGGGAGTATGTACAATCAGACCCTTTTTATGCTGGCAAAACTACATTTTTAATTACCACCGACCATGGTAGAGGTCATTATCCTAAATCGGATTGGAAAAGCCATGGCAAAACATTTGTTGGTTCAAACGCCATCTGGTTTGCTGTTATTGGTCCTGATACACCACCTATGGGCGAAATGAAAACCAAAGGACAGTGGTGGCAAAACCAAGTTGCTAAAACCGCAGCGGCTTTCTTAGGTTTGGATTACACTCATTCAGAAGAAGAAGTAGGGTCAGTCATTCAAGAAATGTTTAGGTCGTATCTAGCCAAATAGCTCTAAAAACTTACACAGCAACATGAAAGCAAAAAGACAATACTTTCTTCTTGCCAATAGCAGCACCAATAATGCTATCAATTCATGACTATGAATTGATAGTCTTTTTCTGAAATGAGACCTTGTCGTTTCAATCTTTCTTGCGCTACCTTCACTGCTTGGTGGGATTGTTCGATACCTATCCAGTTGCGTTTTTGCTCATGTGCCGCCTGAAGCGTTGTCCCAGAACCACAAAAGCAATCCAACACACAGCTACTTGGAAGAGAAGAAGTAGCGATAATCAACGATAATAAATCCGCATTTTTTTCCGTAGGATAGATTGGATAGGGTGAATCCTTAAAGTTCCAAATATCTTGTACTCGTTTCCCCTCTTGTTCGTCCGCAAAAATTATTTTTCTAGGATTTCCTTTGGAAGACCATTCAATTAAGCCTTCTTCATCCCATTTTTCTAATGTTGGCACGTCTGTGCGCCAATGCCTGCCTTTAGGCGGTAACTGTCCTTTGAATGGATCGTTGGACTTGCCTTTTTTAGTTTCGCCTGGTGCATGAATTGGTACAGTAGTATATCTTCTTCCGTGGGCATTAATTTTCGGAAATAGCTTTTCTAAGTCATCTGGCGTATATGGCGTTTTGGGTTCGTTCCAAATAGGTGCGGAAGATTTGGTATAAAATAGTATCATATCCTTGATATTACCATAGCCTATTCGCTTGAAATTCTTTGGATTGCATTTTATTCTTGAAATATCATTTCTAAAATTGACTACACCAAATACTTCATCCATCATTATTTTGATGTAGTGTCCAATTTTGTAATCCGTATGCACGTAAATTGAGCCTTTTTCTGAAAGTAACTCCTTGAGCAACCACATTCGCTGTTTCAGGAAATCAATAAAAACATTCCCTTTTAGTTTATCTGAATAAGCCAACTCATCTTGTAGGCTACCGCTCACGGTGGCACTTCGCTCTGCTCCAATCGTGAAATCATTGCCCGTAGCGAAAGGTGGATCAATATAGACCAAGTCAATTTTACCTGCTAGTTTTGCTTGTTCCAACAAGAACTGTAAGCCTTTCAGATTTTCCGCTTGAATCAGGCAGTTCTCCATTATACATTCATTGTCCGACTTTACTTATGGCATAAAGCATTTCTCTAGCGATTTGCATAGAGCGTTCATTGTACTTTTCTGCTTCCAAAGGTGTGCCATCAAAAGATTTAGGATCATCAAAAGCTAGTGAGAACCGAGCATCTGCGCCAATCACTACTGGGCATGCTTCGTCAGCATCGTTGCATACCATGATAGCAGCAAAATTGCGTTGTGGATTAAATTCATGAAAGTAGGGCTTCGAGAACAACAACAAAGAAGGAATACCTTCCCCCAAACTTACTTTATAATAAGGATTACTACGGTTTTGGTGCGTTGTGATATTAAAGCCTGCGTTTCGTAAAGCCGTAACTGCATTAGAATGAAAAGCTGTTGCCTCCGTTCCACCAGAATAAGTTTCTATCTTAGGTATGCCATACCATTGCGCCGCTGCTGCCAACCAAAGTTGCCCCATGTGGCTTCTCCTAGAATTGTGTGTGCAAATCACAATTATTTTTATTGGCTCTCTCGAAGCTAATTTAGATGTAATGAATCGACTAAGTGCATCTAGTCTTAGTTTTCTGCCTTCTTCAATTTGGTCAAACTCTTGAATACGCAATTGGATAAATTGTTCTAAAATTAGATTCATCATGAATAAAATGAAAATGGTGGCACAATGCTCAAAGAAACATAAAAATTTTCAAACCTCAACATTGATTCTCCATTAACTGTTATCATTTTTTGGCATATTTGTCTTTAAACAATGAACTTGATTAATGAACATCAACGGTAAACCTTATCGCACGATTTGGGAAAAAGATACAAATACTATTCAAATTATTGACCAGCGACATCTACCTTATCAATTAATCATTGAAGCGCTAAAAACGTTAGATGATTTTACCCATGCCATTCGCGATATGCACGTTAGAGGTGCGCCGCTCATCGGTGCTACGGCTGCTTATGGTATGTACATTGCTGCTTTGCAGGGCATTGAATTGCAAAAAGCAGCAGATGAGTTGAAAGCCACCCGCCCCACAGCAGTAAATTTGGCTTATGCCGTAGATAAAGTTTTAGCAGCCGCATTTGTTGCTGAATCCAACCAACAAAATCAAGTTATACTGCAAACCGCTAGGGAAATTGTAGAAGAAAGTGTGGAACATTGCCGATTAATTGGAGTACATGGCGTGGATATTATCCGCAGGATTAGTCAAAAAAAAGAAGGGAAACCTGTTAACATACTGACGCATTGTAATGCAGGTTGGATTGCTTGTATTGATTATGGCACAGCAACAGCTCCTATTTATGCCGCTCACAATGAGGGTATTAACGTGCATGTATGGGTGGACGAAACACGCCCACGCAATCAGGGCGCACGCCTTACCGCTTACGAACTCAAAGAACATGGTGTGCCACACACTGTCATTGTGGATAATGCAGGCGGACATTTGATGCAGCACGGCATGGTGGATATGGTTATTGTCGGCACAGATCGAACTACACGCACAGGCGATGTTGCTAATAAAATTGGTACTTATCTGAAAGCATTGGCAGCTCACGACAATCAAGTCCCTTTTTATGTAGCACTGCCTTCTTCCACTTTTGATTGGAGCATTCGAGAGGGTTTGAAGGAAATTCCAATCGAAACCAGAAGTGCTGACGAGGTAAAATACATGGAAGGTTGGGAAAATGGCAGTATAAAATCTGTGTTATTGACTCCGCTAGAAAGTCCAGCCATCAATTATGGATTTGACGTTACACCAGCCAAATATATTACAGGACTTATCACAGAGCGTGGCATTTGTGCCGCTAATGAAACTGCTATATTAATGCTTTATCCTGAGCACCAATGATGATGGATGAAGGATACATCAAGTTTGAAGTGGATTGGAAAGAAACACTTCCCTTTGAAACCACTCAACTAGCTCAACTCATTTATTGGCGACAAAAAATATTTGAGTTAGGCTTGATTGGAATGTATGAGAATGGGATTGGCTTTGGCAATATTAGTCAACGAATTGGCAACACCAATCATTTTTTTATCAGTGCATCCAAAACGGGCAACTTACGCCAAGTCGATGCAGCACATTTTGCTAAAGTCGTTCAAGTCAGTATAGACCGAAACTACTTGTATTGCGAAGGACCAAGCATCGCTTCTTCAGAATCTATGAGCCATGCGGTCATTTATGCTCAATGTCCTTGGGTAAATGGTATTATTCATGGACATCAATGTTCGCTCTGGCAACAATTACTGCGTCAAGTGCCAACCACCAGCAAAGACATTGCCTACGGTACACCTGAAATGGCATACGCTATCATTGATTTGCTACAAACTCCTGCATTGCAACACCAGCACATCTTTGCCATGGAAGGGCATGAGGAAGGCTTCTTCACTTTTGGTGAGAGCCTAGCTGCTGCTGCCGAAGTAATAATGCGTTGGCTTACCAAATCAACTCATACACCATCGGCTGATTGAGCGCAATAGGAACTATCATTTCTTGACCACCTTTCATAGTACGAATAATGGGTTTATCCGTCCCTTTATAGTCTAAATAGTAAGCACCACCAATATTATACCAGCCATTCTCTAGTTGAATAATTTTATTTGCGCTTGCCAGTTTATGCCAATAGCCCTTTGCCTGCTGACCACTGTATTCCAATGTTCGACGTAATTTATTTTCAAATGGCTCAATATTATCCCGCCACATCAACCCGTCGAGTTGATATTCAAAAACAGGTTGCTCTTTTGCATTTATAGAATAGCCTAAAGGTTTAAATCCATTGGGTAAATAAGTAATCCAATCTGCTTTTTCAGAAGCAAGTTGAACGGTGGAGATACCTGCACTAGGTTCTATTTTGGCATTCAAAGGTTTGAGTAGTTGAGACTCGCCACGCCCTACCCACATTTCAGTTACATCCGCAAAGCGGCCTTTCCAAGCATTGATGATAGCCCCTTCATTGAGATCATAGGCGTAATGCACGCCTGATGGATCGCCTACAGCCATGGTGTGGGTACGCTTTGCTTCGCCATATTGAATAAACGCCCTCACCATTTCAGGTGCGTCTTTGGGTCTAATTTCTAATAAATTGGGTTCTTCTTTGCTCTTATTTCCACCCAAAGCAAGAGAAGCTAAAGGCTGTTTTTCTATTTCAGGACCTTCCACCCAAATGCTTATCCAAGCAAACCAAACTTCTTCATAGTAAGTTAATTTGAATGAATGCTTGCCTGCGGTCAAGTTCACTAAAGCACGTTCTGTCCCCAGTCCTGGTTCGCCTTGATTGTGAATAATGAGCTGGTTGTCAATATATAAATCTCCACCATCATCAATTTGTGTTTCAAAAAGATAAGTACCTTCTTTAGGGATATTCAATTCACCTTCAAAAACCAAGCCAAAATGATCAGTTTGACCAGCAAGCTGCTCCAAGCCAGTGATTAGGGTTACTGTATCTTCGGCTACTGGAGTAAGTTCTTGAAAATTAGGGATATAATCCCATGTACCTGTATATTTTTTGTAAGTGATGTTTTCTAACGTTACTTGGTCTTTGAAAAAACGCTTAGTTTGAATATTTCTAAAAGCCACAGGCGTAGTAGATTTTAGCAATAAATGGGCTATTGCTGTTCCTGCTTCATCACTTTTTAATGTGACATTACTGTGGATAGTCATGCCATTTAAAATGACATAATCGAATTGTGCCTCTTTAATTTTATTGCCTGCCGCATCAAATTTAGGTGCTCGAAAGAGCAAGTTCAAATGCTGCCAAAGTCCTGGTGCTTTACCAGCGTTTACAGAAGGAGAAATTTGAGGTAATGCGCCACAAAGTTGGGCAGTGTCCGTATTATTCCAGCTATCTGTCAATAAAATTGGATAAATACCTTGTAGCAATAATTGAGCATTTCCATTAATAGGCAACAAAAATTCTAATGTCATTTCAAGGTCACCATGCGCTAAATTGAAGGTCAAAGGAGCAGCATTTACTTTATTGGTAAGTAGTATTCCTGTTCCATCAGCAATATTTAATTGTTGAGCTATTTCCCAATTAACATAAGCCTCTCCTGCAACTTTCCAATCAGTATTTGGCTGAAAGGCAGATAAATCTTGAAGAGAAATGGCAGAAAAAGGTAGTTTCTCAGGAATGCTATGAATGACGGTTGTTGTTGTTTCTTCTTCAATTGGCACATCATTTTTGCAAGCCATACAGCATAATATGCTTGCAAAAATGATAGAATTAACTATTGTACGTTGTCTTTCAAAGTTTGTTGATGAAAATGATGCAATCATATGTTTAGTAATTGTTAATCAAAAATTTACATTTAGTGGTATCATTACACTATTTTGTGCAAATATCTGAACTGGACGAATTGTTCCACAGCTTTAATGCTACAAAAATGATTGAAGTGGCGTAAAAAATTTTGTCCTTGGTAAAATTAGACAAATAATCAGATTTAATGAGCATAAGAGAAAAATTACATCAAGTTATTTTTGAAGCCGATACACCATCAGGAAAGAATTTTGATATTATTCTATTGGTGTTGATTGTTACGAGTGTTCTTACGGTCTTAATCGAAAGTGTAGAGGAAATTCATAATAACTATGGCAATATTTTAATGCCCTTAGAATGGATATTTACCGTTTTATTTACTATCGAATACTTTATGCGTCTTTACAGCGTGCGCAAACCATTGAAGTATGCCCTCAGTTTTTATGGTATTATTGACCTCATGGCCATAGTGCCCACTTACCTAAGTCTTTTATTGGTAGGTTCTCAATCACTATTGGTTGTCAGGGGTTTGCGCTTGCTGCGTGTATTCAGAATTTTAAAACTCAAACGCTTTCAACGCGAAAGTCAAACCATTGTCAAAGCATTGCGTGCCAGTCAAACTAAAATTACTATTTTTTTATTTTCTGTTGTATTAATCATTCTTATTGTAGGCTCTTTGATGTATCTTTTAGAAGGTAGTAGTGGAAATCAAGGCTTCAAAAGCATCCCAAAAAGTATATACTGGGCTATTGTTACTATTACCACTGTGGGGTTCGGCGATATTACACCTCAAACCCAACTCGGGCAGTTGTTTGCTTCTATTTTAATGATTATCGGTTACGCCATTATTGCTGTACCTACAGGCATTGTTTCCTCAGAGATGATACACCAAAAGCAAGTAGCTAACAATACTATTTGTTGCCCAAGTTGTAGCAAGGAAGGGCACGATGATAATGCACAATTTTGCAAATATTGCGGAGAAGCATTGAATTGGCACGAAGATTAATGCAAAAACACTTTCACTCTTCACAACCCATAAAAGTAAAAAAAATATCTGTTTTTACAACATCTAATGACAAGAATTTGAAGTTAATGACAAGAATAAGCCTTAACTTTGTATATTATGAATTTGCGTCTTTAAAGAGTCGCATTTAATTAATAAACTATGAAAAAAGATTCTCAAGTTTTTGACCTTATCTATAAAGAGTTAGAACGTCAGCAAAGAGGGATAGAGCTTATTGCCTCAGAAAATTTTACAAGTGCTGCGGTTATTGAAGCAATGGGTTCTTGCTTAACCAATAAATACGCTGAAGGCTATCCTGGAAAACGTTATTACGGTGGCTGTGAAGTAGTAGATGAAATCGAAACGATTGCTATTGAGCGGTTAAAAGAACTTTTTGGTGCAGCTTATGCCAACGTACAACCCCACTCAGGTGCACAAGCTAATGCAGCAGTTTTTCTTGCTTGCTTAAAGCCAGGCGACGTTACACTAGGGTTTGACCTTGCGCATGGCGGTCATTTGTCGCATGGTTCGCCAGCCAACTATTCTGGTAAAGTGTACAATGCTCACTTTTATGGTGTAGAAGAAGACACTGGAATGATTGATATGGACAAAGTAGAAGCCAAAGCTAAAGCTATCAGTCCAAAATTAATTATTTGTGGGGCATCTGCTTATTCTCGCGATTGGGACTATGCTCGCTTTAGAGCCATCGCTGATGAGGTGGGCGCATTACTTTTAGCAGACATTGCACACCCTGCCGGTCTTATCGCTACTGGATTATTGAACAATCCGATTCCTCATTGCCATATTGTTACCTCCACCACACACAAAACATTACGAGGACCCAGAGGAGGAATTATCATGATGGGCAAAAACTTCGTCAATCCTTGGGGTGCAACAACAAGCAAAGGTAAATTGAAAAGAATGGCGACTATACTAGATAGTGGTGTTTTCCCAGGTACACAAGGTGGTCCATTAGAGCATGTAATTGCAGCAAAAGCCGTTGCATTTGGTGAAGCACTACAGCCAAGTTTTAAAGATTATGGTCAACAGGTCATCAAGAATGCGCAAGTAATGGCAGAAGCCTTTGTGCAAAAAGGATATAAAATTATTTCAGGAGGAACAAACAATCATTTGATGCTCATTGATTTGTCTCTAAAAAATGTTTCAGGCAAAGACATAGAAGAAGCTCTAGGAAGAGCCGACATTACAGTAAACAAAAACATGGTGCCTTTTGATAAAAAACCACCAATGATTACATCGGGTATCCGAATCGGAACGGCGGCTGTTACTACAAGAGGATTTAAGGAAGAAAACTGTTTGCAGGTTGTGGATTGGATTGATAGCATAGTCAATCATGTTGATAATATATCTTATCAAACAAACATCAGAAAAGATATAAATCATTACATGGGGCAATTTCCACTATATGAAACATTAAAATTAGCCTAATTCAATACTGAGATAGCTGCTTCATATTTTTTAAACAGCTATCTCAGAAAAAAGCAATTGCTCTCAATAATCATATCTTTTAGTTCTTTGTGCATATATAGTTTCATTAAATAGCTTAAACAGTTGCTGAAGGTCATTCAAATTGTTAGGGTCAAGTTCATTCGTATGAATAATATTCAGAGCTACATCGTAGTATTCTTCAAATATTTTGCTTAAGTCTTTTTTAATTGACTTTATCTCAACAGCGATTTCCCAACTTTGCTTTTTAAAGTAAAGTTGGGGCTTCATGCCCTGAATTTCTATTCCGTTGTGTTTTTCTTTTACGACAGGAATATACCGAATTAGTAATTGCTTTTCTCCATCTTCTAAAAGTTCAAAAAAAGCATTACTCAACAGGGCATCATCATCTCTGTATTTACAAGATAGATATAAATGATTTTTTATGGCTATTGCCTTTATCGCTGTTGGGTAAATTGTTCTTTCCTCATCATCGTAGCGAATCCGAAATTCATCTGTATAAAAACTGTATTTTGCACCAATACTAAATATTTTATTGTCTTTGCTTACAAGTAATCCATTTTGCCAATCAAACAGATAAGGGTTTCCAATTACTGTTTTAGGAACAACCTTACGTGCTAGAAATAAAATAGCAGCATCGTTTTGCTTACTCGGAATAGTATAGTTATTGAAAGCCGCTAAGAGGCTCAAATTCTGCTGGGCAATAATGTTTTGGGCAGAAAAGCTACAACACAGTAGCAATATAATAAACTTAGTCTCGGTATATTTCATATCTATTGCAATTACATATTTTATAAACAAATGTAATATGCCGATATTTAATAGATATAGACAAAGAGGATTGATTTTTACTACTTATTTTTGATGGATAAAACAAATCTTTTTTAATTCAAAATATTGACAATCAAATAAAAAGACAAGTAAAATTATAGTGATAATCTATTTTTTAGTAGCTGAAGAATTAAAGAAAACATAGCGTCCTTTTGCAAAAGTCTATTTGTTTGTTTAGCTTAGAAAGTGTATAGCTCATTGCAGCAGACTTTACATATCTACTTCTATTTACAACTATGGTGCTATTGTAAATGAACAAATCCATTCTTCTTAACCTATTCATAGCATAGAATGAATGGAGCAGTAAAAAGAAAACTGTAAATTTGTAGCAAATTAAGAGAATACTGAATTAGCCTAAATTATAGTTTAGCAAAGAAATGATAACAGCATCTAATATTTACATGCAATATGGTGATCGAATTCTGTTGGATCACGTCAATTTGGTCATTATGCCTGGCGAGAAAGTCGGATTAGTAGGACGCAATGGCGCAGGAAAATCTACTTTTCTAAAGATTATTGCAGGGCATATTTCTCCCCAACGAGGTAATGTTTCTCGCCCTACGGACAGTACATTAGGTTTCTTGTATCAAGAAATGAACATTCCCAAAGGGAAGACAGTGATGCAGGAGACCCTAGTGGCTTTTGATAATTTGAAAGCATTAGAGGCAAAGATTGATGAAATGACCAAAGAATTGGAATTACGAACAGATTATGAAAGTGAGGATTATGCCAATTTTTTAGATAATTTCGCAGAGTTGAATGACCGATTCCAAATTATGGGCGGGGAATCCTTGGAGGCTCAAGCAGAGCGCGTGTTGAAAGGATTAGGATTTAAGCAAAAAGACTTTTCTCGCCTGACGGATGAATTTAGTGGTGGCTGGCAAATGAGGATTGAACTGGCAAAAATGCTACTACAACGCCCAAATTTTTTACTGCTCGACGAGCCGACTAACCACTTGGATATTGAATCTATCATTTGGTTAGAAAAGTTTTTACAAACTTATTCTGGTGCTATTATTACCATTTCTCACGACCGTGAGTTCCTGGATAACACGACAAAAAGAACCGTTGAAATAGAACTTGGTAACGTGTATGATTACAAAGCCAATTACAGTAAATACGTGGAGTTGAGAGCAGAGCGTAGGGAAAAATTACAGTCCGCTTATCAGAATCAACAAAAAGTAATTGCACAGCGCGAGCGCACTATTAATCGCTTCATGGCAAAAGCGACTAAAACAAAAATGGCGCAATCCATGCAAAAGCAATTGGACAAAGTAGAGCGCATTGAAATAGACGAGGAAGATGTACGCGCAATGAATTTGCGGTTTCCGCCTGCACCGCGCTCAGGACAAATTGTAGTAGAAGGTAAAGGCGTGGCTAAAAAATATGGCGATTTGCTAGTACTCAATAAAGTAGATATGAAAATAGAGCGGGGCGAGCGCGTTTCGTTTGTCGGGCAGAATGGTCAAGGCAAATCTACTTTAGCAAAGATTATAGTACAAACCATAAACGCTACGGAAGGAGAAGTACAATTAGGACATAATGTAAAAATTGGTTACTATGCGCAAAATCAGTCAGATGCTTTACAGCAGAATATCACGCTGCTAGAAACAATGGAAAATCATTCTCCTCCAGAGATGCGTACTCAACTACGCAGTATCTTGGGTGCATTTCTTTTCAGTGGCGAGGATGCGGAAAAAAAGGTGTCTGTTTTATCAGGTGGTGAGCGTGCTAGGTTAGCATTAGCTTGTTTGTTGCTCAACCCTTTCAATTTGCTTGTATTGGATGAGCCTACTAACCACTTGGATATGATATCAAAAGAGGTGCTTAAAAAAGCGCTAACAGAATATGATGGTACGCTAATTGTTGTTTCACACGACCGAGATTTCCTGGCTGGCTTAACGAATACAACCATAGAATTCAGGGATAAACAACTCCACACTTATCTAGGAGATGTAAATTATTTCCTTGAAAAGCGGTCACTGGACGACATGCGTGCGGTGGAAGTACAATCTAAGAATGGTGGAACACCTGCTCAAAATGGGTATAAAGTATTGAGTTTTGAAGACAGAAAACGCCTTAATAAAGCGGTTACCAATGCTGAAAAACAAGTCGAAAAATTAGAAGCAGCGTTAGAGGAAATAGCAGTACAGATGGCAAAAGCTAATTTCTATGAGCGTTCTGATGCCGAAAAAGTGATGAAGCAACATAAAGAAACACAGAAAGCATTAGAAGTAGCAATGGAAGCATGGGAAATGGCACAATTAGAATTGGAAGAATATAGCGAGTCGTAAAAAATTGTTATTTTTTTATGAGTATAATTTACTGTTTATCAATTAGTTCATCATATCTAACATAAAGAAAAGATAGCATGAAGGACACTTATTACCATAAGGGAATGAGAAGAAGGTTAGTGGATGAACTTAAGCAAAAAGGTATTTCAGATGAAAAAGTGTTACAAGCAATTGATGCACTACCACGTCATTTTTTTTTAGACAAAGCATTTGAAGAGCAAGCATACGAAGACAAAGCCTTCCCTATTGGTCAAGAGCAGACGATTTCCCAACCTTATACAGTAGCTTTCCAAACACAATTATTAGGTGTAGAAACTGGAGATAGGATTCTGGAGATTGGTACTGGTTCAGGCTATCAAGCAGCTATTTTAGGATTGTTAGGGGCAGAAGTCTTTACCATAGAGCGCCAAGAAGCACTTTATCAAAAGACTAAACTTTTCCTAAAGCAAATTGGCATTCATAGGGTAAAATGCTTTTTCGGCGATGGTAATGATGGACTTCCTTCGTTTGCTCCATTCCATAAAATCTTAGTGACCGCAGGAAGTACAGAAATCCCAGATAAGTTGCTTCAGCAACTCCATATTGGTGGCACTATGGTCATTCCTGTGGGTTCATCGGAACAAAAAATGAAGCAGATTATTAAAATGGATGCTACAAAAATTAAAATAGAGACCTATGGGACTTTTAAGTTTGTTCCTTTTCAAAAAGGTATCAACAAAATGTAAATCAAGATATTAACAGTTTTTTCCACATTTATTCACTACTCAAAAAGGTAGTTCTAATTTTTTATTTTTTACATAAATCATTGATATTTAGGTAGATAAATTTTATTATGTTTCAAATAATAATTAATCTCTATTTTACATACGTTTATCAACAAAGTTTTCCACATTCATGTTCGTACTCTAGGTGTTACTTGGTATATAATGTAAAGCAAAGCAATGAGTAAAAGTAGCGCAACTGCTTGATGCAGTACACCATATGCAATAGGGACACGACCAATACTATTCACAATCGTTAATACACCCAGTAGAAATTGGACACTAAGAATACCCCCCAATGCTATTCCCCCCTTTCTCAGGTGAGTAGAAATATTTTGTTTGAATAGTTGAAACAAAAAGTAGATAACAAAGCCGACTAAAAGATACGCTGTGGTTCGATGAATAATTTGTACGATTGCCTTGACATAGGTGGATTTTTCGTAATCCACAAAACGCTCTATATTTGCACCCACTGTCAGTGCATTCCACAAGCGTTCACCTTCCACAAACATTGGGAAACTAGGATGAA
>DAITMC010000049.1:0-18118 GCA_036835365.1 Saprospiraceae bacterium | reverse complement strand
TCATCGCCTCGTTCTACCAAACTTCTGGCAACATGAAAACCGATAAACCCTGCTGCTCCTGTGACAAGTATTTTCATTTGTGTGGTACATTTATTTAGCAAAATTGATAGAAAAAAGAGAGGATTGCAACTATTGAACCCAAAATTGGGTCAACAGTCATAAAACCCCAACTAACTTTTTTTACATTTTTTACTGATTCATATAATAAAATTTGTTAAATTCATATTTTTCATTATGTTTGAATAATCAATGCAATTAAATATATGTTGCATTTCCGATTTAAGTAAAGAAAATTGCCATGCTTACAAAAAATGATTACACCGCTTATTGGTATATGCTCTTATTGCTTAGTACCTGCTTTTCTCTTGAGGCGCAGATTATCGATTATGAATTAGTGAATAGCAGTGCCGAACGTTTTTCCATTAGAGAAATAGAGGATATTCCGGTGGAGATGATTTATCAATTTAAAAATGATGCTGCACGATTGGTATTGAGAGACTTAGGCGACCCTAGTCATCAACCTATTGTTATTCCTGAAGACCTAATTCAAACTTATTTCAATGTTTTGATTAGTATTTATACTTATGACGATACTGCAAAAAACATCGCTAAATGCAATGTTCATAGTGCCTCCACACCTTCTACCGACTACCTGAAGGTCATTTATGAAAGAACAGTAGATTGGGCAAGCCCCTTGAGAAAAGGGATTACAACAACCGATAGTGAAATTATCAATAACTTAATTGAACAGTACGAACTTCTGATTGAACGTAACGAATACTTCGATGTTCGTAGAGATGCTATTATTATTAGGTCAACTAAGCCTATCAACATGACAGCTATGGCTAATGAGTTTTATAATGTTGATGCTGTAGAGCTAATTGAGTTAGGACATGACCGGAATCAAGATACTGATATTTCCATTCAAGCCAACGATAGTGGTTGGCAAGTACGTTACACGCTCACATTCACGGAAGAAAAAAGTATCCAGCAACATTATTGGCTTTACGAAGTCAAATCTATAGGACAAGTAACCTTAATTTCTGAAAGTGGTGCGCCTGTACCAGAATATTTACAGTGCTATTGACCGTTGTTTGTTTATTCTCCTAACTCCAGTAGCTCCGCTTGAAGCACTGCTTTGTTATCTGCTGTAAAATGAGCAAAAGCAACGATTTCGCAATTGGTTGCCACCCACTCTGTGGGAAGAGTTAACTCAAAATCGCGCGCTATGAATTGACCAATCGCTAAATTAGGACTTAATGTGATTCCACTAGAAGGCGTAAGCATAAACCGCAAAACATGATTATGCTCGTAATTTTCAATCAACCCATTGAAGTCTAATTGAGCATCTACTATTTTATTTTCCAACAACATTACGCTTAAATTCACTGGGCGATTGACAGGGCGATTAGCCAGTAAGTTTACTTTCACTTTTAATTGTCTATTAGTGTCATCGTATTGACTAGTTAAGTTCAATGCAACGCTTGGTGCTTCTTCCAACGCAAGCTGAATCAAACCAGCCCAAGCCGTTTGCCCTTGTTGCAGGCGAGTAGAATTTTGAGGTGGCGTTCTGTTCACTACGGCTGCCGGATAACCAAGAGGTCTGCCCAATAATTCTAGCAGATCATCGCCAGCATCTGTTCTGAAATCGTAGGCACTTTCCGGCATTGGCACCGCAAAACTTCCCGAAGAATGAATAGAAATGGCTATTAAATTTTTACCAAACCGAACTTTTAAGTTTTCAATTTCAGCTGCTCCATCAGGACAATTTGGGCAACGCACCCCTGTAAATTCTTCAATAATCACCTTTCGTTCGCCCAGTTCTTGAGGACGGAGTGGCGGTATAATCGGCTCATTTTCTGTACAAGCCATGGATAAGTAGATTAATATAATGGCGATAAACGTTGTTCCTTTCATTATAACTTGAATTTGTAATATCAAAATTGGGTATCCACCGTAAATCTTATTCCAGAAAAAGCAGGCTCTAGTCGGCAGATGCCACCAGAACAAACTACGCCTTCCACTTGCTTGATATAACTCAAGGAAAAGCGATTAACATTTTTTGTATAGAAAACATCCAATCTAGGAAAATGAATAGATTGGGCTGTTTTTTTAGGGTCAATATTGTACATATCCGAAACAGTAAATGTCCATGTAGGAGCAAGGCTAAATTCTAGTAAGCCAAACAACCAACTACCAAAATCTTGTTCGGTTTTCATGTATTGAAGTTCGGAACGCCAGGATTTCTTTCGATCTACTTTATATTGAAATTCAGCAAAAGGCGTAACCGTTGCCAGCAAAGGCACATTAGGCTTACCTTCATAACGTTCTTGGTTGTATTGTTGCAACTGCAAACCTCCAGTCAATGTCCATTTTCTTTCATAGCGGTAGGTGACGGTCGTGTATAATTCTTGGTAAAGGCGAATGTCATTGAGATCATCAATAGTAGAAGCGTTAGCGTGAAATCGCCAGGTACGAGAAGGGGAATAATTAAGGTCAATCAGAAAAGCACGCTCCCCTATTTCCTGCGGAGCTGCGACGTAACGACCTGTTAATCGGTAGGTATTAAATCGGCTCACTGGCGGTAAGAAGTTAATTAATCCTTCATTCAAACGGGTGAAAGGCGTAGTGCGAAAGTTAAAGTTGTACGTCCTTTTTCCTTCCAAAGTGATACCTAAACCGTCTCCAGCATAACTCAATGTGGAATAAAAAACACTGCCAGGTTCTTTAATGAGTTTTCCATTGGAGATTTTGCCATTCCAATTTAATTTAGGGGCTAATGGGTCAAAAATAGTTTCAGGTGTTTTGTAAGCCATTTCGACGTACCAACTCAAATCCTTCCAAGTCAAGGTGTTATAAAAGGAAAAAGCGTAAGTGTTGTAGTTAGCACCAATACTATCTTGAGGGGTGTAAGTAGCGATAGCCGCTACAATTTGATTCACGGTAGCGTCATCAAAAGTTCTGTTCACAATACCGACACCCGAAGCAATAGACCAAACTCCTGCAGTATCCGAAAGAAAATTTTCTACATTAGCTCCTTTAATCACGGAATCATAGGTGCTAAACAGTTGTTTTTGCTTGCCCGTAAAGCCTTTTATTCGAAGATTTGGCGTTAAGTCATAAATTAAGCGCAGCCCATACAACGCATTGTCAATTAACAAAGGGCGTTCTTGATAGGCTCTAAAAATAATACCACTACCAATTTGGTCGTAAAAATAGCCCCCTGTGATGTCTAGTTTATCTACCTGCTTGTGAATAAACCACTGTCCAATACCTTGATCAGTGTAAGAATCCTGCGGATTGAGTAAATTAGAATTATTGAACAAATCAAATCGGATGCCAACATCAAATCCAAAGTTGGAGTAATTCAAATTCAACCAAGCATCGGCACTGTACAACTGCCTATCGTATTGTGGGGTGTTGAAAGCACCTATTAGACTATCTTCCTGAAAGAAATTACTTTGTGCTTGCAGATTACCAGAAAATGTACCACAATCTTGCGCTTTGAGGTATTGCGCATTCATAAAAGCGAGTAGCAATAGGAATCGAAAGTTGCTCATAGGATGTCGTTCGTCAGGCGTTTTTTATAATTTTACGCAATTCCTATGGAAAGGTTTATTCCTTTGATTATCTTTTTGGTAGATATGATTATTTTTTAATCATAAGAAAAGATAATCAAAGAAGAACTTATGAATATTAGATTTATCCAAACTGCCTTATCAGAGTAACCATACTGCTCGCTATCAATTTACTTACTACTGAAACTAATTACTCAACATCACTGGCATCACCAACATAAGAATTTGTTCGCCTTCTATTTCTTCATTAGGCAGCAAAATACCTGCGCGCGTTGGAGAAGAAAGTTCTAGTTTTATTTCGTCAGCTTCTAGTACATTGAGCATTTCAATTAAAAATTTGGCATTGAAACCAATAATTAGGGGTTCTCCTTCGTATTGGCAAACGAGTTGTTCCACTGCTTCATTAGAAAAATCCAAATCTTGCGCAGAAATCGTTAACTTACCATCTGTGATGTTCAGTACAACTTGATTCGTTGTTTTATTGGCATAGATAGCAATTCGCTTTAGTGAACTTAGTAAATCTTGACGATTGACTGTTAGAGTATTAGGATTATCTGATGGTATAACAGCGTTATAGTCAGGGTAGCGTGCATCCACCAATCGCCCAACTAGGTGGGTTTCACCAAAAGTAAAGAAAGCATTGGATTTGTTGAACGCCAACTGTACTTCTCCCCCATCTGGCAAGGCAGACCTTAATAAATTGAGTGCCTTTTTAGGAATGATAAAAGAAGTGGAAATGTCGCTAGCAATATTTTGAAAAGTGTATTTCACCAGTTTGTGTGCATCGGTAGCTACGCACGTTAGACTACCAAAATTTACTTGAAAATAAACACCAGTCATTGCTAAGCGCAATTCATCATTGCTGGTAGCAAAAAGTGTTTTGCTAATAATCTGCATTAGTGTTGGTGCAGCCATTACTACGGTATCCACCGTTTCTGGCTCCGGAATTTTAGGGAAATCTTGGTTGCTTTCACCTGCCAAACGGTATTTTCCGTAAGCGGAGGTAATTTCTATACTATTATTTTCCTCGTTTACGTTGAACGTAATCGGTTGTTGAGGTAAGGCTTTTAAAGTATCTAATAGTATTTTCGCTGGTATAGCTACTGCTCCGTCTTTATCCGCCATCACCTCTATTTGTGTGGTAATAGAGGTTTCTAAATCAGTAGCTGCTATTTTCAATTGATTATTGCTAATCGAAAATAAAAAATCCTCTAGTATAGGCAACACAGGATTGGAGCCAATAACGCCACCTGCCATTTGGAGCTTTTTGAGTAACTCGGAAGAAGAAACGCTGAATTTCATAGAATTTGGCTATTTGTTTATTGCTTTAAATAACAAAGTTAAGAGCTGTTAAAATTGTTTTCAACATCTTTTACTCACAAAATGTGGAAAACTATCAAGGATACCTCAGTTGGCTCGGATTTAAAGTATTATAAGTAATCTCAATCGTTTGACCAACTTTGAACTTAGGCAATGAGCGCGAAGTAAATGTACCTGTATTTTTTGTTTTATCAGAAGCCTCAAATTCTACTATTACTTTATACAAATACATCTTTCCTCCTTTTTGAGGATTTTTAAATTTTTCAATTCCTATCACTTTTGCTTGAGCTACTTCTGCCGTTTTATTGAAGCGTTGTTGTTTTTTTACGATCAAATTCACCATCAATAAAACGCTTAGAATAGTTACAATTAGAATAATATATCTCATCATCAAATAAAATTATTATGAGAACAAATTACTTTATTTTTTTGGTTTTTAATTTGAGGTATTTATTTGTTGATTCCTGCACAAGATTGTTATTCAATGCTTTAGATGCTTCTAAAGGATAGTCAGTAGCAATAACATCCACCCCTTTTTCAATACAATTTTTGAATACTACTGCTCCTCTAGCCTTTGCGCTATTATCTAAATTGCCCATCGTGCCGATAATAGCTAATGCTCCCTCTTGATGAATTAACTCATAAAGCCGATTATCATTTTTGAGTGTTGTTCCTGTGAAAGCAATAAGATTCCGAGATGGAATTTTAGAAGCCTTAAACCGTTCTAATTCTTCTTCACTTCTGATGTTCATTGAAATTAAAAGATTGGGATTCAAGGTATGTACTTGCTTAGCATCTTCGATATTATAGGTGATAATCATAACATAATCTTCCATTTTTTGTGTTTTTACCGCTTGAATCACCCTTTCAAATGGAACCCCTCGTTTTACATCGAGTTGAAGCACCGCTTTTTTCTTTGCCCAATCTAAAGCATCCTTTAGCAAAGGAACGCTAAAAGTAGTTGTATCCCCAAAATCATCCACCAATCGCAGGTTTTGAATGTATTGCCAAGTGGTATCACGTACTTTTCCTTGCCCCGTGGTCGTTCGATTCAAAGTGTTATCGTGCATCAAAATCAACAGGCTATCCTTTGTCATTTCAATATCGCATTCGATAAGCGCCGGAACTTGAGTGAGGGTATATTCAAAGGTTTCAATCGCATTTTCAGGATAACCAGATATGAACCTTCCACCTCGATGTGCGCTAATTAGGGTTGTTCCTTTGTTCGCTTCATAACTTAAAGCGTCTAGCAAATATCCTTTCTTTATTTTTGTGAAATAAAGTTGATTACTTTGTCCAGCGACCAAATTAAAAGATAAACACACTATAATTACTGAAAAAGAGATACGCATAATTAAACGAATAATCAAAAAATGAATAAACTGACACAAAAATAACAAAAATAACACTGTCAGGATAATCTCATCAAATTGATGATGAACGTAAATAGAATAAAATCTTAATATTACATTTATCCATAAAATAGAAAATGAATAATCTATGGCATTATTTATTAGCCGCTATGCTAAGTGTAAGCATAGTTGTGTTAAACTATACAGGGACACAAGCTGCTTTTTGGCAGATGTTGCCATTCTACGTTATAGCTTTTTCGACTTATGTTTTAATCCTAAAAAGCGTTGATACTTCCAAAAAAATTATTTTTTGGTTACTATTAGGCGTACTGCTTCGCTTTTGCCAACTGTTTTACTTTCCTAATTTATCAGACGATGTGTATCGCTTTATTTGGGACGGTCGCCTATGGCTAAATGGCATCAATCCATTGGAGCAACTACCTAGCTATTATATTGCACAGAATATTGATATTCAAGGAATTAATTCAGAATTGTATCATCAACTCAACTCTCCAAATTACTATACTATTTATCCACCCATAGCGCAATTAAATTTTGTTATCGCTTGTTGGCTATTTCCAAATAGCATTATAGGTTCAGCATTTATAATGAAACTTTTTTTATTTCTTTTTGAATGTGGTAGTCTTTTTATCCTACTAAAATTATTAAAAACATGGAATTTACCCTTAAAAAACGTCTTAATCTATGCTCTAAATCCACTTATCATTATAGAAATAACAGGTAATCTGCATTTTGAAGGAGCAATGATTTTCTTTTTATTACTAGCTGTATCGGCACTAACGAAAAATAACTGGGTAGCATCAGCTATTTTTATGGCATTATCTATTAGCTCAAAATTACTCCCTATCATGTTTTTACCCTTATTCATCAAACGGCTAGGATGGAAAAAAAGCAGCCTCTATTTTAGTGTCGTAGGTATATTGGTAGCATTACTTTTTATACCTTTATTCAATGGAGTAGGCATTCAAAACTTTGCAAACAGTCTTGACCTTTATTTCCGAAAATTTGAATTTAACGCTAGTATATATTATATTTTTCGCTGGATAGGTTTTTATTTTAAAGGCTACAACATGATAAGTTTTATTGGACCTGTAACTGCATTATGTACATTATGCAGCATTTTATTATTTAGCTATTTTGAAAAAAAACCTAACATTCATTCCTTACCTAATGCCCTGCTTTTCGCCATCAGCAGCTATTTACTTTTTACGACTACGGTACACCCTTGGTATGTAGCCACACCATTGATACTCTGTACATTCACTTCCTTTCGATTTCCTGTTGTTTGGTCGAGTTTGATTTTTTTAACTTATGTTAATTATAGTTACCCTATTTATAAAGAAAACTTGTGGATAGTCATCATAGAATACATTGTTGTTATCTTATTTCTACTTTATGAACTATTTTTCTTGATGAAAGCGGAATGCTCGCCACAAAATCATCCCAAAGGGAATCCACCAAATCAAGTCATTAAAAATAATCGTTAAACCGAAGGATAATGGAAATGCTCCCTGAAATAAATAATAAGCAAACCCAATAGGACCAAATATTTTACCTAGAAAACCAACCAGTACAATGGGCCAATGAATAAAAGGCGAATAGGCGGATGCTATATATCCAACGCCATATACACCTACAATCATGCCCACACATTGCCAAATCATTGGGTAATTGGGCAATTCCATCCCAACTAAATTAAAAAACAAGTTAGGAAATAATATCACACTCGTCCCCCAGAGGATATTATATATCCCAGCAATCCATAAAATATAAAACATCCATTTAGGCGAATTATCCGTTTGCCCTTTCATAGATTTTAATGGTGTAATTGTGTTCGTTTCTATCATCTTTTATAAATTGTTGCTCTGTAATTAATTTCCAATCTTGTAACTGAAGTTTAGGAAAGAAAGCCGCTCCATTTTTTATAGTAGTTTCAATTTCAGTGAGATACAATTTGTGCCATAAGTGCATTGATTGCTCATACACCACACCACCACCGCAGATAAATACTTCTTCTTCTCCGTTTTGGGCAGCTATTTCTAACGCCTCAGTTATAGAATGTGCGACTATAATACCCGTAGCTTTATAGAATAAATCGCTAGTCAATACAATATTAGTACGCTTTGGCAAAGGGCGACCAGTACCCTCAAAAGTATTTCGCCCCATAATAATATGATGATTAAGTGTCGTTTTTTTAAAAAACGCTAAATCACCTGGCACATGCCAAGGAAGTGTATTATTTACTCCAATTACTCTATTTTTAGACATCGCTGCAATAGCAGAAACTATCATTTTTTTACGTTTTAGTCCTGTTGCAAAACTCAAAAGTGAACTGTAAAGTTTTATTAGAAATAGAAAGAGCAAAATAGAAAATATATTTCAATTTGTTAAACGCTTGTTAATCATTTCTTTAGCGTCAATTTATTATTTTTCTTTGCGTAAATGAAAAATAGCACTATTGTCAGGGTGGTCTTGTTAGGAGCAATTGCTATTGTTAGCGTCATTGCACTTCAAACCTATTGGATAAAGAAAACATGGGATATTAAAGAGCAAGAGTTTCAAGAAAAAGTAAATATTGCTTTACTCAATGTAGTCGCCGAATTTAGAAAAGTCAATACATTGCCTGTTTACAATTTAATAGAAAAAGTAACAGGTAATTATTACGTTGTCAACATAAATCAATCTATTCATGCTAATGAATTAGAATTTTATTTAAAAAAGAACTTAGAAGCACTAGGTCTAAAAGAAAGCTTTCAATATGCTATTTACGATTGTGAAAGCAATAAAATGGTGGGTTGCGCCTTAGTGAATTACGATGCGGAGAATGGTACATCAACAACTTCTGAACAAATTGAGCTACCTATTTATGATAAATACCTATACTATTTTGGTATTCGATTTCCAGAGCGGGACAATCATATTTTAAGCAGTATGATTCCGTTGATGATTCCAGTAGGTATCTTATTGATTACGCTTATTTTTTTTACTTATTCTATAATCATTATTCTCCGACAACGTCAACTCTCTGAAATGCAGCGCGATTTCATTAATAATATGACCCATGAATTTAAAACGCCTATTTCTACTATTAAAATTTCAGCAGATGTGTTTTTAAGGGAGGCTACTATTCAAGAAAATAAACGGTTAAAAAGGTATGCTACCATTATTAAAGAGCAAAATGAACGCCTTAATCATCAGGTAGAGAAGGTATTGCAACTAGCAAGAATAGAAAGAACTTATTTCCAATTAAAAAAAGAATATCTCAATTTACATGATGTTATACAAACTTGTCTTGATGGTATTGAGATCAATGTAGAGGAGCTAGGGGGAACGATTGATAAGCAATTTGAGGCACAAAACAGTAATATCTTTGCCGATAGGCTGCACTTAACCAACCTCATACTAAATTTACTAGACAATTCAATTAAATATTGTAAAAAGCATCCCAGCATTAAAATTCAGACTGTATCTCATAAGAAACATCTTCAATTAATCGTTCAAGATAATGGTATTGGTATTGCAAAAGAACACCAGAATAAAATTGCACAAAAGTTTTATCGTGTCCCGACGGGTGATGTACATAATGTAAAAGGATTTGGTCTAGGACTGTTCTATGTAAAGAATGTATGTAAATCACATGACTGGAAATGGTGTATTGATAGTGAAACCGATAAAGGAACGACCATCACTATTACGATGAAAATATAAAATAAAATATGACAACACCAGTAAAAGCAACTCTTTTATATGTAGAAGATGATGAAAATTTAAGTTTTGTGACGAAAGATAATTTAGAATTGGAAGGCTATCAGGTAAGCCATTGTATGAGTGGAAAGGAAGCATTGCAAATGATACAAAATCAAACATTTGATCTCTTTATTTTGGATGTTATGCTCCCCGATTTAGATGGATTTACCATTGCTAAAGAAATTAGAAAACAAAATTTAGAAGTACCTATTTTATTTTTAACCGCTAAGTCATTAAAAGAAGATCGTATTAATGGTTTAAAAATAGGCGGCGATGATTATATTACTAAACCGTTCAGTATAGAAGAATTAATATTAAAAATCAATGTTTTTTTGCGTCGAAATAAAATTAGTCAAACTTTTGAAAATGAATACTTTATACCATTTGGAAGTTATATATTAGATTATCAAAATCTGGAGTTGATTTTCCCTGAAAAAACGAAAAAGAGATTAACACAAAGAGAGGCTGACTTGCTAAGGTTCTTTTTAGCGCATCGAAATCAAGTTATTAGGCGGTCTGATATTTTGGAGAGTGTATGGGGCGAAGATGACTATTTTCTTGGCAGAAGTTTAGATGTTTTTATTTCCCGACTGAGAAAGTATTTGAGTCAGGATGAACAACTTAAAATTGAAAATATACACGGTATAGGGTTTCAATTCAAACTACTGACTTAAAAAATGACAGCCTATTTTTTTATTCATAGGCTATCATTTTAAATTTTAATATTATATTTTCTTAATTACGCTGTCGCGCTCCTTCTTTTGTCTCAAAATAGAATCAGAGGGCATTTCAGGGAAGGTAAAATTGAAATTAAAATTCTCGAAAAATTTTTTTCTCCATACTTCAAAGTCTTGCTCAAACTTATTCAGTGAATCATCCCATTGCTGAAATCCTTCCCAGATTTTTTCATCCAGAGGAATTTCAAAATTATGCTCTAAAGATGGAAAATTAAATTCCATTTTAAAATCTTGATATTTTCCAAGACGCTGATCTATAATACCATCAGGGTTTGGATGCACCACTACAGCTACTGGCGAAGAGCTAAACAAGATACCTTCCACTTCGATACTGGCGGGTTCAATATAAAAAACGCCAATGTCGTTGGGCTGAACATAATAACTATAAACTGTACTCTGCTTGGTCTTGCCGTTATTGATTTGTATCATCGTCCTCACATTCGGTCCACTAATTACGCTAAATTTATCGAAGGCTGGAGGTATAAAGTCAATACCTTTTGCCCCTTCCAAAGTAAAAAGCACCTCTATTCCGTTACCTAATAAAACGGAATCTTTACTAACACTAGCGGTGAATTTAATCTCATTTTGTCCAAACATACTCATCACAAAAAACACAAAAGCAAATAATAAAACGGTTCTTTTCATCACGAATTTAGTTTATGTTGTTAAGAAAAAAATTTACCAATCCTTCAATGATTTTGGAGGTTTAGTATTCCCCTTTCTCAGTTTTTCTTGTACTTGCTTCTCTTCCTGTTCCATTATCTTTAGTAACTGTTCTGCCTCTTCGCGGGTAAGTTGCTGCTCCTGATTATTTTCAGGTGTTTGATTATTTTGGTTTTGTTGCTGCGATTCGCCCTCTTGCTGGTCTTGTTCTTGCTGATTTTGTTGTTCGTTTTCTTCTTGTTCTTCTTCCGATTGTCCCTGCGGCTGTTGTTGAGGTGAATTTTGCTTTTGTTCTTCTTGTTTTTGTATTCTTAATGCTTGTGCAAGATTGTATTTTGCTAATTCATCATTAGGATTCAATCTTAGTGCATTTTTGTAAGCATCAATACTTTTAGGATATTCTTTTTTCTGAAAATAAGCATTTCCTAAATTATAAAAAGTCCTAGATTTTAAATCGTCTGAATTTGTATTGGATAGTGTCTTTTCATATTCACGAATGGCATCATCATAACGTTTTTGCTGATAAATAGAGTTTCCTAAATTATATTTTGTGTGGTCAGAAGGGGCATCTTTTTTTTCTAATGCTTTTCTATAATACTCTTCCGAAGTAACATAATCTTCTCTTTTATATTCTGCATCCCCCTTTCTCAATAAAAAATGTTCCGTTTGCGCTATGCCAAATTGAGCAGCACTAATTAAAAGACACAAAACCCCAAAATTAAATTTTATCAATTTTATCATTTCTATCTCTAATTTTAATTTTTAGCTTGCTTTTCGTAACGTCCATAAAACCAATATTTTGGCATTAATCTAGTGTCATCATTTTCATAATAACCATAACCTATAATTTCATAAATATCGCCTTGTACTGTTTCTTTAAAATATTCTATTTTCTGAGGCTTTTGATGATTTCTCTGCCAAATAATAGTATGTTCATTTTCTAAAATCCCTTCATGAATAACCGTTTCATCTGGCTTTTTAACGACACACCACATTTTCCCATTTTGTACTTTGTTTACACCTTTACTTTCCACTATTTTCTTATTTCCCTCCGCATCTTTATAAATATCTTTTATAACAACGCTTTGAAAGTAAGGGCTTTCTGAAGTATAAAACTGCTCTACATCAATGGTACTACTCAGTTTTAACGTTGGCTTTCTTAGATGCGCAACATCAATATCTTTTAAAGCATTTTCACCTCGCTCACTAGGTGTCATGTCTTCATAAATTTTAAAAACCCCTTTCCAATGCCCATCTAGCAATTGATATACATAGGCATAGGCTTTATCCGCTTCCACTATTGGCGGTGCAGTTGAAATATTATCAACAGGAATTGGCAACACATTGCAAGCAGCAACCAAAATTAGCCAAATTGTAGATTGCCAATACAGCAAATACTTATTTACGGTTGCTCTCATAATAGACGTTTTCATAAAAAAAAAGGTTGTATCGAACTAAAAAAATTATTCTGCGCTTCTGTGGGCTAGTTCTATGGCAAAAGCTGGCACGCAAATAGCGACGTATTCGCATTCCTCATCAAATGGGTTAGCATATTGAACGGCTACATTTTTTGCTATTTTGATAGATTGCCCTGCCTTTAAAACCAACACTTCACCATCAATAGTAAACTGCTTACTACCTCGAATAATATAAGTATATTCGTCAAATTCGGGTATTTGTGTGGGTTCACTCCAATGTGGGGGTGCAATCATGTGAGCAATACTGATACCTGTTTCTTTTGTAGCTACTCTGCCGAAGTGCTCTTCAATTAATTTCCCGTCGTTAGTAGGAACAATAAACGGTGATGTTTGAATAATATATTTTTGATTCATCATCATTTGTTTATAAAAAATAGCTATTCAAAATTTGATAATGAATCATATTTCAAATAGCTATTTTAATTGTTTACTTCATATTTTGTGCATATATTTTGCCACTAGGCGTTTTTAATAAGCCCTCTAGTGGAATATCCTCCTGTTTTATAAATCCTTGCTGAGGAAGCTCTCCCGCTTGTACCATTTCGACCACGGCTGCAATAGAAGCGGCAGTCGTCCAAGAAATAGCTCTCCACTTATTTCCATCTATTTCCACAGGATGAAAAGCATTATAAAATTCTTCTCTAAATAATTTATCTTTTTGCCAACCCTCTACCACCGCATATACATATACAACATCCTCAGAAACAGGCGGTTTGGCATTATATAAAATATCTTCTAATAGCTTTTTATCTTCTTTCAGAATAAGTTCATACATTAAAAAACGCATTAAACGACCATGACCGGGATAGCGAATCGTTTTATAATTTAGGGTATCTACCTTTCCGTTATAAGTTTCACACATTGTACCTAGACCACCCGAGGTGGTAAATGCCTCCAATTCTTGTCCTTCTATGTTAATATATTCGATTCCGTCTAACGAGGGCACAAATTTTCTAACCCCATTATGAATTACCTCTGCATCGTTTAAGTACTCATTAATTACACCTGCCGGCGACCATGTAAAAGAATAAGCCAATAAACCGTTAGGATAGCGTGGCAACGCTCCAACCCTTAGCTCTATATCGCGCAGCTTAGTAAATCGTTTTGCCAAATCCGCTCCGACAATACCAATAAAACCAGGTGCCAATCCACATTGAGGCGCCATCACACCTTTTGCACTAGCTGCTAAATTACGAATAAAATTTGTTGTTTCTACATCTTCTGTCAAATCAAAATAATGTAGTCCTGATTTATGTGCTGCTAAAGCAATGTTCTTATTTAAAAAATAAGGTAAAGCTGAAATTACAGCATCATATTGAGGCAAAAAATCATTTAAAAATGTTGCTGATGTTACGTCTGCTCCTATTACTTTAAAAGGAAGATCGAAATCGTAGTGCGGCGCTTGCTGATCCACACCCGTTACTTCAAACTGTTTACTCAATAACACCCCTACCAAAGTACCTACTTTGCCTAAACCTAATACTAATATTTTTTTCATAAGATGGATAAAATTTTATTTTGCGCTAAGTTGAGGAATTTCTTGTACTTGTTTGTTATTCTTAATGGATTTTAATGGCTCATAAAGTGTAATTTAAAGTCAGCATAAATAATTTACAATCAATAAACTATTATGAAAAATATTTTTATCACAGGAGCAACAGGGAATATAGGGCTTGAAATACTTCACTTTTTAAGTCACAAAGATAAAACCATCAATATTATTGCAGGTGTAAGGCAAGAAAAGGAAGCAAAAAATCTATTAATAAAATATCCTAAAATTACTTGTCAATCATTTGATTTTACGGATATGAATACTTTTGATGATGCCTTACAAAATATTCAAACCTTATTTTTGCTGCGCCCACCCCAAATTGCAGAAGTTGAAAAATATTTTCGCCCTTTATTAACAACTGCTAAAGATAAAGGCATCAAGGAAATTGTTTTCTTATCTGTTCAAGGAGTAGAGCGAAGTAGTATTATTCCTCATTATAAAATTGAAAAATTAATTAAAGAACTAGGATTCGATTATATTTTTCTAAGACCTAGCTACTTTATGCAAAATCTTACAACAACCCTGCTAAAGGATATCGTAAGTAAGAACAAAATAATACTTCCAGCAGGAAATGCGGTATTTAATTGGGTAGATACCTATAATATTGGTGAAGTTGCCGCTGAATTACTCGTCAGTTTTACTCAATATAAAAATCAAGCAATTGAACTAACTGGTTACGAAAACGAGGATTTTCATACTGTTGCTAGTATGATGAGCGATGTGATAGGCAGGAAGATAACCTATAATAGTCCAAACCTATTACGCTTCTACTGGTTAAAATACAAAGAAGGTTTAAGCTCAGGATTTATTTTAGTGATTATAATGCTTCATTTTTTACCCAGATTTCAAAAGGCTCCTAAAATTTCGACGTTTTACGAAACGCTAACGGGTAAAAAACCAACTTCTATCTCCTCGTTTTTACAGCGTGAAAAAAATAAATTTAATGCTATAAAATCATAAACTATTTTCTACCGAAATCCGCTGGAATCTCACCCCATTTTTCTGTTTCCCATTTTAAAATGGGCACTCTAAAAGGGTTAGTCTCCAGCCACTTCTCGGCACGCGCTATGACTTGAAAAAGTACCTCTGTTTTTCGATTTCGTTCTAATTTTGTGTTACATTTTTTCTTCTTTATCCATCCAATCGCAATTTTAGAATCAGAATAAATGGGAACTTGACGCTGCTGCTTTTCCAACATCGCTAAAGCATGCACCAAAGCCAAAAATTCACCAATATTATTAGTACCTAGTTCAAATTTTTGATAAAAAAGTTGTTCTTTAGTTTTGGTATCTACTCCTTGATATTCCATAACGCCTGGGTTACCACTGCTTGCGCCATCCACTGCAATACTTTCCCAAATAATATTTTTTTGGTCAAGTGCTATTTCTTTTTTATTTTTTTCTCCTTTGCTAATAGCATCATTATAATTACCATGAAAGGCTTTTTCTGCCTCTTCTAAGCTAAGAAAGGATTTATATTTTGCATCGGGATAGCCTTTTATTTGTAGCTGACATTCCGTCCAGCTATTATATATTCCAGGCTGATTACCTTGCCAAACGACGTAATATTTCTTTTTAGTTGCCAATTTTATACTACAGGATTTAATATTTTACTTAATATTTTTGATGTTACCAAATATGTTGGTAATACTCCTTCTAAGCCCAAACCACCTGAAGCCAAAGTTGCACCTGTAACTAATGGATTATCAGAGGCATAATAGGCATATCGAATAACTACATCTTGGCGAATGCTATTGCGGATTTTAGAAGCAGCTTGTATTGCTTTTTGATAATGCGCTCCTTCCATTTCTAAACCTATTGCCCCCCAAGAAGAATCTAAGAAATAGCGCAATATTTCCTTATTTTGTAAAGAAGTTCCCAAAACAGTAACCATAGGTCCTTCAAAAATATTTAATTGATGCCCTTCAAAATCTGCTTTGGTAAAGTCATTTTTGACAGGATAGTTGTCCGCAGTGCCTTCAAATACATGAGCTGTAGCCACCATAATATCTCCCTTTTCCCCTGCTAAGATACCCGCTTTGCCCATGATAGAGATGGAACATACATCCAAAAGTTGATTTTTTCCTTTTAATTCATAAGGTTTTAATAATTCGTCCATTACCTCAAAGGCTTGCTCACCAAAAGCATAATCCATAACAATTAAAATAGGATATGCTTTTTTTATTGCTTCAACATTATAAATAATCTCTGAAGGTAGTTGATTAAATTGTAAGTGCATGGTATCAAATATTTGTACACCAATATTTGTTCCACTCTTATCTTCAAAGTAGTACATGCCATTCGCTAAAGCATATTCTTCCACTTGCTTGCGCAACGATTTGGCAGAAGATTTGCTTAATACTTCCACCAATTCTAAAAAAGGCGTATCAACATATTGCTCTTTCAAAGCAGTGGAGGCGTAAAAGCAGTTCATCACACTGTGTAAATTGGCACTTATAATGTGAATAGGACGATCTAGCCATTTTTTCTCTATTAAAAAATCTTTGATATGATTTGCCCATAATTCGCCATAAATATGATGACCTACCCGCTCACGCAAAGCAGAAGAGAACGTAATTTCACGATCCTCATCGTTTGTAAATTCTTGGATAGAGCGTTTGCCCAACCAATATACAATGTGAAAAAGACTATTAATGGTCGGCATCGCCGATTGAAATTTCTCGTAAGCCTCCGTAGTTTCTTGGTAAGTTCTACCTAAAATAGTGCTTAAATAGGTGAAGGCGACTTCTTGACTAAATTCTTCACCCTGTGCTTCTCTTTCTACAATTTCTTCTAGCATTAACCATTCGCGCTTTCGATTCCCCTTACCATCTAAACTATTATTTCGTATTTTTTCTGCTTCGCAATACATAAAAGTGAGATGCGTCAGAATATCGTAAATATCACTATGACCGCGTGTCATCTCAATAAAAAATTGGTTTTTATCAATTCGATAGCAGTTCCTGCGGCGTTTAGGTGGCACAATCGCCTGAAAACTAGCATTTTCAAAGCCTTCTCTTGAAATCAAACGGATATATTGACATTCTTCAATGCCTTTAGGCAAACGCTGAAAGATATAAAGTAGTCCATCCAATTCTACCTTCTCCGGATCATTTAATAATCCATAAATCTCAGGCTCTAAAGTGCGCAAAGCGTCAATAATAGCTCTACCCGAATCTCCTAGCGGTTTATAACCACCTCGGATGAATAAATGCCGCATAGCAATATATAATCGCTGGATAGCTTCTCTGGCTCTTTGTGCTGCCGTTCTGTGAATTTGATTAACGCTCATTCTATTTTTATTTTATGAACTACACTAAGTAAGTAGATGAAACAGTTTATTCTTTTATAGTTTTTTTTTACACAACTTACTGTTAATGTGAATTTTATAAAACCCAATAGCTAATTAAATTCACACCTACACTTATTATAAAATTAAGGCTATTATTATTTTTCTTTATGCCTTTCTTGCAACACACCAACTACATCTTGTAAAGATTTTCCTTTTGCCGCTAATAGAACGATGTAATGATACATCAAATCGGCTGCCTCATTTAAAAATAGTACATCGTCATTGTCTTTAGCTTCAATTACCAATTCTACGGCTTCCTCTCCCACTTTTTGGGCAATTTTGTTGATACCTCGCTCAAACAGTTTGGAAGTATAAGCAC
>DAITMC010000048.1:4422-18212 GCA_036835365.1 Saprospiraceae bacterium | reverse complement strand
TACCGTTATGGGTTTGATAATCCAATAATTTATGTTGACCCTGATGGTTTATTTGAAAGCAAAGAAGCCGCCAAATCATATGCAAAAGAAGAAGGCATCAGAACAGGTTTGTTCAGCAACAATAAGATTAAAGCACAAAGTGATGGTGCTTACACTATTGAAAACAAAAAGGAACATACCTCTACCAGAGATTTAGGTGGACACTTTGGGGTGATGACAGGCGTGATGGTTACTCCAAGTGATGTGATGAATTCCTCTTTTGAGAATGGAGGTTTATTTGGCAATGATAGACAGACAGAGACTTTAAGAGATGGGACAGAAAGGGAAATTCCTATTACTGCTGGTACGCCACCTGGTGTTGGTAAAGGAGGAAAAATTCCACTATCTGCTATAAAAAGAGCATTAAAAGAGGTTCATAAACAAGTAGGTAGCCTTCCTAAAAGTAAGCCCGGAAAATGGGGAAGTCCGCAAAGAGGAAATAAAACTAAAGGTTATCGCCTTGAAAGAGAAGGACACCCAAATACAACTAATCCCAATGAGAAAGGGCCACATATTAATTGGTGGGATTACACAAGAGGTAAATGGAATAAAGGACTAGGACCAGGGAAGAAAGGTGCTCAACCAATTGAAATTGAGTAATAAAAAATTGAAATATGCAAAGATTTAAGATGGATATTTATGAAAGAGAGAATGGTGGAAAAGTATTTCCAGTAAATTCTCTTAATCAAAGTGAATCCGATTTTATTTTTACTAGAATTGTGCACATTTTAAATATTGACGAGAGCATATTTGATAAACGAAAAATTTATACGTATGCATATAACAATCTGGATAAATTAATAAGATATGAAAATGAAGTAAATAGTGAGTTAATTCATAACATTCTTATTAAGAATATGAAGCTGTCATTAGATTCTAATGTTTTTATCTACTGGGATAACGAAATACCTATTGATGCCTTAAAAATTACTACCTTGATTAATGATTGGGAATATATCTGGTATGATGTCTCAGATGAGGCAATTTTAATTTACAATGATGATGAAAAAAAACTAGCCTTAATAACGGAACAAGGATATATTAAAACAAATTAGAAAACCATTACTACCCATTCGGAATGACTTTCGGCGGTAATGTATGGATGAACGAAATCACAGACATAGACAACAGATACCAATACAACGGCAAGGAACTCAACAACGACCACGGCTTGGGCTGGTACAATTATGGTGCAAGGTTTTATGATGCGGTGCTGGGAAGGTTTGCGGGTGTTGATCCAATGGCCGATCAATTTCCCTATGTTTCTACTTACAACTATGCGGAAAATATGGTGCCTAATGCTATTGATCTTTGGGGGTTGCAGGCTGTAATTGTTCATGGTGTAAGGGTAAATAATGAACGATTGAAAGACAATCCTGACTTGATAAAACAATTGTACGAAATGTCTATGAATTCAAGCATGGATGATAGTTTCACTTGGAAAGTTCCAAGAAATTCAGAACGACCTAACAAAATGATTAATGGATTTTTCCCTTCTGATGATGATCTTACAATAGCTGCTTATATGTTAGCAGAACACACTTTATATGTGCGTGATAAGGAAAAGATTCCTTATCACGAGCATATAACAATAGTCGCTTTTAGTGGTGGAGGGCCGGTTGGAATTCTTGCGGGAAAAATACTTGCTGAACTAGGGCTTACTGTTAACATGATTACTGTAAACGCTCCTGCGGCTCGTGAAGGCAGTAAATTTCATCCATCAGGTGGAGGACTCAATGATGGTCTATTTTATCATACAAAAGGGGATGGTGTACCTGGTAGATGGCTAAGAGGATTCAAGAGCACGTTTGATCCTGAATCGTTAGAGCCTCAATTTGAACAGCGAACACTTTATTCAAATGGAAAAGACCCTTTCAGCAAGCATAATGCCAATAATATAGATTTGGAGCAAATAAGGTTTGATGATCGTCCTGGTTGCTACGGATGCGTCGGACCAGCTAAATATGGTGGAGGATTTGACAAGAAGCCAGAATAAGTAATTCAATAATACATCTAAATCTTTGATTGATGAAACTAAGAATAGCGATAATAGTTTTTTGTTTACCACTGCTTGGCTTGGGACAAGTTATTGAGGAAGCTGCAACAACGGCGCAGTTTCCAGACAGTTGTATGATTGATTTCTATAAGGGAATAGTAGATAAAGTACAGTTGGGTAGTACAACTATAAAGGAAGTTTTTGAGCTATATGGAGCAACAAATATAAGCCGAAGGAAAATACCATTTAGTATAGACATGGGAGGCGGTTATTCCATTAAAACAATTAACTATCCTTGGTTAGGTCTGACTTTCGAGTTTAATAATCTAAGAACTAAGTTCAAGTTCAAGAAGCGAAGGTTAAGTGTAATAACTATGTTTGAGCCTTGTCCCTGCAAGAGCGAGGATGGTTTGGGAATTGGTAGTTTTTATAACGAGATCATGAATTTTAGTTATATCATTAACTCTCGTGAAGGTAAATATACAGTATCAGAAGAATTTAAGGGAGAGAAGGGAGGGGAGATATTTTTCTTTATTAGTAGGTCTCTTACAGAAGGGAAATCACGGCTTATTACATTTAGGGGGTTCTATCAAGAAGATGCTTCTAAGTTTAAGGCAGAAAAAATAGAGCTACGGAACGCACTGTAGGCGCAACGCACAAACTAGAATCCATAGCGCACGCCGAAGGGCGACGTTACAACACCAACGTGAACACTGCCAGCACCACCGAAGCTTTGCGCATCGAGTACGCCATCCGCGACCACTTAGGCAACACTAGAATCATGTTCACGGACAAAAATAATGACCCACTATATGGTATTTGCTAAAAGTTAAACAGGACGAAATGCAAATGAATATTCATGCGCTTGCTTTACCAAATCTTAGTAACCACTTATCCAATTTCGCCCTCAGAATAAGCCTGTTTATCACACTTAACACACAAGAGCAAAACACTTCAACCGATATTGATATTTATCATAATAGATTATAGGTTTATCCTTTTATTTTGTAGTTAAAAATCAACCCTTATGAAAAAGAAGACAAATCCATTTTTTGTTGTCGCTACTTTTTATCTAATCCTTGGATTTGCTAGCCATGTGAAGGCACAACAAAATCAGGATGAGAAAATAGATTTATTGCTTGATTTCACCTTGTTTGATTTCCCGTTTCAGTCTCATGCAGTGGATGCGACAGGTAATTTTTTTAAAAGCTACGCTAACCCAAGCATGAAGCAATCGCTCAATTTGACTACCAATTTTTACAGCGCAGCTCATTTCGGCGCAAAAGCGGCAACCAAAAATATTGACAATCCATTCCTGAAAAATTTAGCCACCTATGGTATTGCGAGTGTTTTTGACTTATTTACTATCACTGCACCCTTAGGTGATGGTTGGCTACACGAAGAGTATCATCGAGCCGTTCTAACTAGACGAGGGATTAACAGTTTCAATGATATGAATAAGTATCCATTGCTAGCAGAAGCCGTTTACGTTAGTCGTATCGCTGATGAAGAATTGAGCCGCTTACACGACGATTATCCTTTGGATTGGCGGCGTTTGCAAACGGCTGGCTCCGAAGGAGAACTACATCTGATTCAAAACCTGCAAAGGAATAATTTTTTCTATAAGCAAGATTTGCCACACATTGCCTTGTATTGGTTAGTAACGATATCCGTTCGGGAGTATATTAGTGCTTGCACAACAACTGATTTCGATGATTTGGTAGATAAATTTAACGAAGCAGACGGTACAAATATTTTGAAAAGAGATTTCACAGGACCAGATTATACCGCTTGGGCATATTCTCTTTTTCGCCCTGAATTGAACTACGCTGCTCGTGGGGCGCATCCGTCAGGTGTAGGCATCAACCGATATATTAAGCCTGCTGATTTGAGTGAACAAGAGATCGACTTTCTGAAAAAACAAGGCAGACTGCAATGGTTCAACATGATTTCGCCTTTATTTTTAGGCTTTGAAGAGTTTAGGTTGGGCAAAAGCTATGGTAATTTCGCATTTAGGCATATACTTACGTCTTTTGGACATGATTTGAGTGTAGACATTTTTCTTAGAACCCCAAAAAATAACCTATTTTTTACGCTTCATCAATACAGCAATTTGAACAACAATTTTTTAGGCTTGGAAAGCTCCATCATAGACAAACCCGCACTAAACGATAAACTACTATTTACTGCAAGAGCAATGGCTTGGATACAACCCGAGGATCAATCCTTTACTACTTCAAATAGCCAATTTGGTGGGCTACTTGGACTAAAAACGCAATATGTCGCCAAATCGTTAGTGCCCTATGTGGAGTTGGAGGCAAAAACAAAAGGTTGGGTGATGGGCAATCCATTTTTAGAAGAAAATATCAGTGTCAGGGCAGGTTTGCAATTGAGATTGAAATAGTAAATAGATGGATTGCCTTTTTTCAATAGGCACTAGAACAAAGTAAGTCAAGAAGACGAAGAGAAAAGTCCAACAAAAGCCCAAAAACGTTACTTTGCTTACGTTGTACGTCAAATATAAAAATGAGCAACAAAAATCATGCTTTAATTCAGGCAAGTCTCAAAACTATGACGTATATTTGTAGCTATTATTGGTTATATATTTTTGAATGCCAACATAAAATCCAAGTCCTATGCAAGTCAAAACGTGCAATTCTATCCTTGAAGCGATTGGCAATACCCCTCTGATTCGGCTGAATGAAATTACAAAATCTATACCTGCAACGGTTTATGCAAAAGTAGAAGGTTTGAATCCAGGACTTTCTGCAAAGGATCGTATTGCACTATACATGATTGAGAAAGCAGAAGCGGAAGGTCGCTTATTACCTGGTGGCACCATCATTGAGGCTACATCAGGAAATACGGGGTTTGGCATTGCTATGGTAAGTGCTGTGAAAGGATATAATTGTATTCTTTGTACGAAGAAAAAAACATCGCAAGAAAAAATACAGGCTTTAGAGGCAATGGGGGCAAAAGTGATTATTTGCCCATCTGTGGCTGCTGAAGACCCGCGCTCCTACTATAAAACAGCAGAGCGTTTACATCAAGAAACTCCTAATTCTATCTATCTGAACCAAAACTTTGATTTGGCTAATTCTGACGCACATTTTTATACTACTGGTCCAGAAATTTGGGAACAGACCAAAGGCAAGATTACACATTACGTAGCTTGCGCAGGTACAGGAGGTACTATTTCTGGCACAGGTCGTTACTTGAAAAGTCAAAATCCTGCTGTTCAAGTGATTGGGGTAGATGCTTATGGCTCTGTACTGGCTAAATATCACGAAACAGGCGAATTGGATGAAACAGAAATTCGTCCTTACGAAGTGGAAGGCTTAGGAAAAAACATCATTCCTGGCAACATGAAGTTTGATGTTATAGATCGTTTTATTAAAGTAAATGATTATGACAGTGCCGTTTGCGCTAGGAGGTTAGCCAAAGAAGAAGGTTTATTTGTAGGCTACTCCAGCGGGTCAGCTATAAAAGCAGTCTTAGAAATAACCAAAGAGTTAACCGCAGATGATGTAGTGGTAGTGCTATTTTCTGATCACGGCAGCAAATACTTAGGTAAAATTTTCAATGATGCGTGGATGGATGAGCACTTTTGTGGAGCACAGAAAGACGGACGTGTGCAGCCTATGGAAAACACTCCAGTACGAAAAACAGCTTAATCGAAGGTGGTGTGGTAGTATCTAAAAACTATGGTCATCGCGTGCAAATAAACTGACATTACAAGTTATGCCGTACTTGCCTAACTCATATTTCACTATTTTTTCATTTGATTTTATCAATTAATTCATCAGTTTTACTTAGTTTGCATCAATAAAATGAATAACAGCAGCTATGGCGATTCTTTATAATTTTGGTTCAGTTCTGGTAGATGCAGAAGAAGTAGCAGAAAAACAACATCTGGGTGAATTTAATACCTTTCTACGAAGAGCAGGTAAAGGATTAGAAGCAAAAATGCAATTTCGCTCTGGCACACTTGAATCCAATGATCTTTATGACAATAGTAGCATAGGACTTCCTCCTTTCACCCAGCCTAGCATTGGCAGACCATTGAGTATTGAGATTCTATGCGTTTACACAGGTGATGCTCCACAAAAATTCTTCGGCGGAAAGAAAGATTTATTGGTGGTTTCTGGTATAAAAAGCATACAAACCTACGGAAATTCCCCTAAGGCAATTAATCAACTGGTAGAAAAAATATCGGATAACCAATACTTACAACCAGGCGCATTCACACAAGGATCACCTATTGCTTATTATACTAAAGCACTAGATGTAGCTACTATTTTTACCTCTTTTGAGCTAATGGCAGAGAGTTTCTCTAAAGATGTTTTCGATTTGATTGGACGATTGTTCAGTACTGCAGGTAGTCTGCCCATTTTTGCGCCTATCAACGGCTATTTACTGGTAGGTGGAATGTTAATTAAAATGGCAGGTAAGCTCAGCAGTAGTTTATTTGATGGGTCTCCCTTTTTGAGAGAGGATATTCCATTTAGGTTTGATACCCCCGAGCAGCCAATCGCTAATGCCAAGCAGATGGTCATCTGTAATCATCGCGATAAATCGAAATTGATTGGTTTTAGACCTGGTTTGGTGGATGATGGTAACCATAATAAACGACCAGCCCTAGTGGATAAAAGCACTTTCAAAGAATATCGAGGGGACGCTCCTTATCTTATTGTTAGTATTGACGGTCGGGCGCGTAAAGTATTAGAAGACTTTACACCTAAAATAGCCTCAGCAGCTATGATTGAAAAATTTTATAGCTCCTCTTTAGAAATTCAAGAAATAAATATTTTAGAGGATGCTATGGTCTTGTACAATGATCAATACTATTTTGATAAAGCCAAAAAACTAATTGAAGCTATTAATATTGAAAATACAGGAGTTCTTGATTTAGAAGAGTTTAAAAAAGCAGCTCAGTTATACAGCGCTTATGAGCAAAACATTAGCAGCGAAGTATTTTTAAATGCCCTAAAAAATATAAATAAAGTATTCTAAGTAATTGCTAAACATATATTTTCACCTATTTATCTTTAACTTCGTTAAAAAGCCATGAAGCAAAACAGCAAATATGCTTATCCCAAAGTAACGATGGTTGGCACTGTGTTAGTCATGCTCTGCATGGGACTACTCGTTCTATTTCCATCTTCATTTATTATTTTTTCGTCAGGTATTGTTATTCCAGTCATTATTATAGGCGTTGTTTACTGGATACTGCGTTCGAATCCAGAGTCAGAAGCTACACCAAAAGACGATTGGTATGAAAAATAGCCTTCAATATTTATTCAAATAATCCCCTCTCTTACTAAGTCATGTAGATGAATAATGCCGACGTAAGTATTTTGCTCCACCACAATAAGTTGAGTAATACTGTGGTATTTCATTTTTTCTAATGCGCTGACGCATAAGGCATCTGATGAAATAGTTTTAGGGTCGGAAGACATAATATCTTTTGCACAAAGAGTTGTTGTGTCTTGATTCTGCTCTAACATTCGCCTCAAGTCACCATCCGTAATGATGCCTTGAACTTGTTGATGTTCATCCAAAACAGCAGTACAACCTAAACGTTTACTTGTTATGGCTACAATCGTTGCCCTTATTGAATCAGTAAGTTGCACTGCTGGTTTTTCGTGGTGAGTAACAATGTCGCACACACGCATATATAAGCGTTTACCTAACAAACCACCAGGATGAAATTGAGCAAAATCATTAGGCGTAAATCCATTAAGAGCAAGTAATGCCATGGCGATAGCATCGCCCATTACCATCTGCGCTGTGGTACTAGCAGTAGGTGCAAGGTTGTTGGGGTCTGCTTCTTTTGCAACAGGAGTATGAAAAATATAGTCCGCCTGCTTAGCCAAGTAGGAATCTAAGTTACTGACCATTGCTATAAGCGACCCGCCTAATAGTCGGAGCATTGGAACAAGCACTTTAATTTCTGCAGTTTCTCCACTTTTCGAGATGCAGAGAATAATATCTTCTTGCCGAATCATACCTAAATCACCGTGAATAGCATCGGCAGCGTGCATGAATAGCGCAGGTGTACCTGTGGAATTAAGTGTAGCTACTATTTTTTTACCGACCAAGGCACTTTTCCCAATACCTGTTACTACAATTCGACCTTGACATTCATACATCTTTTGTACCGCTAGCTCAAAAGAAGAATCAATTGAATTTTTTAATTCCGCAATCGTTTGCGCCTCAATTTCAATGGCTTGTAGTGCAGTTTTAACAATAATACTAGGAGTAAATATCATAAAAAATTACTATTTTTATCAACTTTTTTCAACATCCTCTCCTAAATTCTATTTAAGAGGGACTTGAAAGAGAAAACGTGTGTAATATTGACAAAGATGAGTAAATAATTGGAGCAAGAAGCAAGAAAATGAGTAAAGCGAGAAAGGAACGAGATGATAAGCTAATCAGTAATCGCTTAATTTAAACAGGATAGAATTAGTCAATTCTTTATTTTTATCGTATATTACGCATTAATAAAAACAAAATTAATTACGTATTAAGCTAGTTTAAACCATTTGAGAAAAAAGATTTGAATTCATGACAATGACATCTGAATTTCTGCATGAATCCTTGCAAAAATATTTTGGGTTTGATCGCTTCAAAGGTAATCAAGAAGAAATTATCCAAAGTGTTTTAGGGGGCAGGGATACCTTCGTAATCATGCCTACTGGTGGAGGAAAATCTCTATGTTACCAACTTCCAGCACTAATACTAGAAGGTACTGCTATCGTTATTTCCCCACTAATCGCATTGATGAAAAATCAAGTAGATTCTATCAGGGGATATGGACAAAATGATGAAGTAGCCCATTTTTTGAATTCTTCTTTGAGTAGAACTCAAATGAAAATCGTGAAGCAAGACATTGTAAGCAAAAGAACAAAACTGCTTTTTATTGCTCCTGAGACCCTAACAAAAGAAGAAAATTTGGATTTCTTTAGGCAAGTAAATGTTTCTTTTGTTGCGGTGGATGAAGCACATTGTATTTCAGAATGGGGGCATGACTTTAGACCTGAATACCGCAGAATCAATGATATGATTGAATCAATCGGTAAAGATATTCCAACCGTTGCGCTGACCGCTACTGCTACGCCTAAGGTACAATCGGACATTGTGAAGAGTTTGAATATGGTAAATGAAGCCAAATTCATGTCCTCTTTCAATCGAGACAACCTCTACTACGAAGTCAGACCTAAGGGCAAAAAAGAAAGCGTATTCAAAAATATAGTTCAATTTGTAAAAGAAAGACAAGGACAATCAGGCATAATTTATGTACAAAGCAGAAAATCAACAGAAGAGATTGCTCAGGTGCTCAACGTAAACGACATCAAAGCCGTTCCCTATCATGCTGGTTTAGATGCCAAAACTAGAAGTAAAACGCAGGACGACTTTTTGATGGAAGAAGTGGATGTTATTGTGGCGACCATTGCTTTTGGGATGGGCATTGATAAGCCAGATGTTCGATTTGTTATTCATTACGATATCCCGAAAAGTATCGAAAACTATTATCAGGAAACAGGAAGAGCAGGCAGAGATGGCTTGACGGGAGATTGTTTAGCCTTTTATTCCTATAAAGACATTACCAAACTGGAAAAGTTCTTACGCGACAAGCCTGTTGCAGAGCGTGAGATGGGGATGCAACTTATGGATGAGGTAACAGCTTATGCTGAAACTACTGCTTGCAGAAGAAAATTCTTGTTGCATTATTTTGGGGAGGAATATGACGATTCACACTGCGCCAATATGTGCGACAATTGCCGATACCCTAGAGCGCGAATAGAAGTACAAACAGAAATCCATCAAGCCTTGAGTGCCGTGCTGGATTTGGAAGAAAACTATGGTATCAAGCAACTCATAGAATTTATCAAAGGAGTGAGTACCAAACAAATGAAAGATTTTAAATTCGATAAAAAGAAATTATTTGGAATCGGTCAAGAAAAAGAAGAAAATTTTTGGTATTCTGTTTTTCGACAAGCCACCCTTAACGATTTGCTGCGCAAGGACATTGAAAGCTATGGTTTACTCAAATTGACCAAAAAAGGACGTGCCTTTCTTCAAGCCCCCTACTCTATTGAGATTTCTTTGAACCATAATTTCGAGGTGGAGAACGATGAGTTAGAAGCCGCTGCTAACGGCAAAGCTGATGTGCTGGATGAAACACTCATGCACATGCTTAGAGATTTACGAAAAAGAGAGGCTAAGCGTCAGAATGTGCCACCTTTTGTCATCTTTCAAGACCCTTCTTTGGCAGATATGGCAACGCAATATCCTATCACAATCGAGGATATGAACAAAATTAGTGGCGTAAGCAAGGGCAAAGCCATACGTTATGCCCAGCCGTTCTTGAAAATGATTAAAGAGTATGTAGAAACCAATGAAATTGAACGTCCGATTGACTTCGTAGTAAAACAAGTAGCTAATAAATCAAAATCTAAAATTGGTATTATTCAAGCTATTGACCGCAAAATACCGCTAGATGAAATTGCAATTTCACAGGGTGTAAGTTTTGAAGAACTAATGGAAGAATTGGACGCTATTGTTTGCTCCGGCACAAAAGTTAATATTGATTACTACTTAGAAGATACAATAGATGAAGACAATAGAGATATTATTTGGGACTATCTTCTTGAGAATCAAGAAGATGATATTTTAAAAGCCTACAAAGAATTAAAAGAAGACGATATCACCATTGATGAAATCAAGCTGATGCGCATCAAATTTATTTCTGATTTAGGTAATTAAATCAACGTAGTCAGTATTGGAGATTAACTTTTAGACCATCTCCAATACTTGACAATAAAAATCATCTATGCGCATTTTAATCGAAACCCCCGTAGCTCAAAATTACAAAACGGTTTGGGCAGGTTTTAATGAAGACCTTTTTCTAGCACTAAAACCTATCTTTCCTCCATTGAAATTATTGCGTTTTGATGGCAGTATGGCTGGTGATGAAGTACATGTCCAAATTTTCAATCAACGGTTTGATGCACTTATTGTGGAACAAGCAACACTAGAGGATGAGATTTACTTCATTGACGAAGGCAAGCAACTTCCCTTTCCATTAAAAAAATGGCGACATCGCCACCGAATCATTCGACAAGCAAAAGGCAGTTTAATTGTGGATGATATTGAATTTTCTACGGGGTTCATTTTGTTAGATTATCTAGTTTATCCTGGATTGTATTTTCAGTTTGCAGGCAGGAAACCTATTTACCAAAAAATATTTGGCAAACAAGCTGATTAAGATAGCTTACTGGATGAAGCCGTTTTGTTGCATTTGCTCAATCATGCTCAAAACAGTTTCTTCTAAACCCTATTCTATTTTTTAGCGTCAACTTGTTCTTCTTATTTGCTTGAACAAGTTGACGCTAAATATTATATTAATCGTTAAACAACACTAAGCGTTGGGTATAGATTTCACCTTCCACCTGAAGTTGAACGAAGTAAATACCTGCTTTTTGAGTGGATAACTCCAATGTCGTGTTGAGTTCATTCAATTGCTGAAGAGGTAACTGTTGCACCAACTGTCCTACGGCATTGAAAATGCGAATCTGTACATTAGCTACTCTGTCCAATATTACATTTAGATTTACTGTTCCTGATGTTGGATTGGGGGCAAGCGTCATACGCTGTAGCGATTGCACTTTTTGTGTATTGGTAAATACCCCAACTTCTACTTCTAAAGAATCGGTGCAACCAAATTTGTCGCGCACGATAACGGTGTAAAAATCTTGACTTAAACCCGCAATAGCCTTAGCCGTAGCTCCTGTATTCCATTGATAAACAAAGGGTTCTGCTCCACTTTGAGGATCAATAGAAATACTACCATCGCGTGTTCCGTTGCGTGTTTCATCCCTCACAGTAGCCACCAAATTGAGCGACGATGGACAACGGATAACCCCGAAGTTGTCAATATCCAAATAGTAATCACCTGAACCCCAAAAAGCAATGAAACGCGTTTTCACGTTCTGCCCTACAAAGTCATCTAAGCGAATACTGATTTGCCTCATGTCCACACTTGGAACATGATTAAGAGAATCAATTTTCAAGACCGTTTGATAAGTATTGCCACAATCAGTAGAAAACTGGATGATTAAAGAATCACCTTGCCCTAGTACTTTTGGCGAATTACCAGCACTGCCAAAATTGACAAAGCGATAATCAAATGTTAAGCTATCACCCATTTGAATCGTCCCAATGGCTGGAGCAGTAGCCTCGAAGAAAGGATCAAGCGTCCAGAGATTATCTGACAATACAAAAGATGGTGCGCCGTGCCCATTTGTCACTGGCGTTACTTCATCTGTAACGTTCCAGCCACGCGGTAATTGACCTGACTCAAAATCCTCAAAATAAGAAATGGGCGTTACGGTTACGAAAGTAAATGTCAAAGTATCATTGCTTAAAAATTGCTCATTGGCATTACTAATCCATGCTTTCACCAAGTATTCGTTAAATTGAGCGGAGTTAAAGGGCGCATCAAAGGTAAAATCAAATGTTTCGCCTGGTCGTAAATCCACAGGGAAGGGTTCTGTTGCAATGTCGCCTCCATTCACTTGATAAGAAAGGGTGAAGCCCTCCTGTGTCGCTTCACCTTGGTTAGTAATGGTTAGTACAATTTCATCTCTCGGCGAACCGCATTCTATTTCACTTGTACGATTGATTCTTACCGCCGCCAAATCATTTTGTAGTGGTGGTGAGATGAAAATATCATCAATAGCAATTCCTATATCATTTGTTGAAAAATCAGAGTTGAAGACAAAACGAATTTGCACGTCCTCTTCTCCAGCCGTACCGGCAAGTACATTGGAAGCAGTTACCCAACCAGAGAAACCACCGTTTCCACTCCAATGCTGACTCGCTCTATTGTTGTACCAGTTTCTGCCTGGTGTTTCTGTTCCCACTTTTGACCAGCTAGTGCCACCATCGGTACTGACTTCTACCCAAGCCCTATCGCAGCAAGCCTCTGTTTGTAGGAAAAGCGAAAAAGTAAGTCGAGGGTCTTCTATTAAACCAGAAAAATCTAAACAAGGCGATAATAAGTAGGAGCGTTCGCTATTGTTGTAGCCTTCCTGCAAACCGGTTACCCAAGCATTTCGCCCACTAGCTGCACCTGGTATAGACCTAAAACTAGGTGTGCCAAAAGCCCAACTTGAATTTTGGCTTAATGTATCATCCACACGCCAGCCACCAAACCAATCTTCAAAATTAGTGAAATAAGGATATTCTTGCACTAATGGAATGTTGATAAGGGTTACTGAAAAAGTATCGTTGCTGTTATCTGAATCTGTTTCTAAGGCGGTCCAAACTTTAATTTCATATAAATTAGGCATTCCCACCATAGCTTTGGTATCAAACTCAATCGTAAAGGTGCTATCCTTTCCTAGCACACCTGTAAAAACACCATCAAAAGGCATGGGCACACTGCCAGGCACATCGTTGATGCTAAAATCAAAAGGGATAAGGGTTTGCGGATTAGCTCCAAAATTTTGAAGTGTTATTTCTAATGTCTCCATACTATTCAATCCGCAATCTGTAGTAGGTGAAAGAATAGCCACTACACCAACATCATTCTTAAAAACCGTTTCAAAAGGAATCGGACCTACTGTTTTGCTGGTATCGCCACCAGCACAAAGGCTAGTGATGTAAAATTCGTATTGCGTTTTTTCCAGCAATCCACCAAGTCGAGCGCGGTTGTTGCGCACCAATCGGCTTAACCTAGCTGTAT
>DAITMC010000048.1:0-4322 GCA_036835365.1 Saprospiraceae bacterium | reverse complement strand
AATCCACCAAGTCGAGCGCGGTTGTTGCGCACCAATCGGCTTAACCTAGCTGTATTTAGGTCAAAACCTGCCGTATCGTAGCGTATCCAATAAGTACCATCTGGGTCTGGGGATTGCCAACTAATATCAATAAATTCTGCTCTAATATTGTCAATATTGATAAAACTCAATGCCGGCGGTGGGCAAGCAGGACAAGTGGTTGTCCCTCTAAATGTGACACCAACTTCTGGATTCGGACCATCTCGAAACACGAGATTGTCGTCTGTATCAAAAAGAGCATAGCTCACCTCATTATCAAATCTTCCGGCGAAAAATTCTAAACGAATAGAATCACCTGCTTCGACTAATATATTAAAATTTCTGACTTCGCCATCTGCTGTGTCCATAAAAAAAGGAAGGGGATCGTTGTTGTTGATCGTCAACTGCAAGGCAGCACCATTCCAGCCATCGCCAAACTCATCTTTGAGTTCTAGGCGATAATCACAAAGGATTTGGGCATTAACAAAAAAAAGTCCAAAAATTAGGTAAAAAAACGTAAAGCAAATTCTCATGAGTGTTCGAGATTTATGTGATTGTGAAGACATCATCCATTTTTATATTCAAAAGTACGAATCAATAATGTTTTGAACAAAATTAAACAAACGCTGTATGTCAAAGTAAGATAAATATAACGAAAAAATAGAAGAAATAAGTTTTTACGACGTCTATTTGGTCATAGAATAAACACTTCCTTTGAAATTGTTTTCGATATTGAACAACAAAAAAATAAAATGAACGAAATTACAGCGCTTATTGATGCGATTACTTTGGATAAAATAGAAGAAAATATTTACAGTGGGAAGAGCCATTCCATTGGTGGTGGGAAAAGAGTTTTTGGCGGTCAAGTGCTTGCACAAGCCTTACAAGCGGCGGCATTGACGGTGCCCGAAAATAGAATTGTCCATTCTCTGCATGGTTATTTTATCTTGCCTGGCGATACTGAAAAACCGATCATTTACAACGTAGATAGGCTTCGAGATGGGGGAAGTTTCACCACACGCCGTGTGATTGCTATTCAAAACGGAAAGGCAATATTCAATATGGCAGCTTCCTTTCAAATTCAAGAAGAAGGTTTTGAACACCAAATCAGTATGCCTAATGTTGCTAGCCCCGAAAGTTTGATGAATGCAGAGGAGTTGCTAGCAGCTTATAAGCATCAGCTTCCTGAAAGTGCTATCAGAAGCCTTAGTGTGCCTCGCCCCATTGAGTTTCGACCAGTAGAAAAGCCCTATTTTATGAATCCTCAGAAAGGACAACCTTACAATCATGTCTGGATGCGTGCCAAAGGCGAAGTTCCCAACCATCCTATTTTACATCGAACATTACTAGCTTATGCTTCCGACTATAATTTACTGTCCACCGCTTTGCAGCCGCACGGCGTAACTTGGGCGGATTTAATGGCAGCAAGTTTAGACCATGCCATGTGGTTTCACCGCGATTTCAAGATGGATAGTTGGTTGCTTTATGCACTAGATAGCCCTAGTGCTTCTAATGCAAGGGGGTTTACGAGAGGTAATATTTTTGATGAGCAAGGAAGATTAATTGCTTCTGTGGTACAAGAAGGATTGATTAGAAAACGAAAGTAAGGATTAGTCTAATAAATGTGGATTTGTCTTTAATTCGTATTGCTCGATGATTTATTACACACTATTCAGTTGATTTTGAGTCAAAATCAACTGAATATATGTGTCAACCTTACTCATATTTGTAAGGCAAAATCTTAGAATCTTTCACCGTAGAAAGTGTCATTAACGTCTTCAAACGTTCGATTTCTTCGATTTGCGATAGCGTTTTGAACAGCAACTGTTCATAAGTTGGAATATCCTTGCAAATGATTTTAATTAAGAAGTCTGCTTCACCTGTAATGATGTAGCATTCTACAATTTCCTCAATTTGCGCAATTTTCGCTAAGAAATTGTTCAACGCATTTTCCTTTTGCCATGCCAAGGAAACTAATACAAATGTTTTGACATTTAAGCCAATCGTTTGCGGATTCACATGCGCATGATAGCTTTCAATGATTTCGGTACTTTCTAATTTTTTTACGCGCTCCAACGTGGGCGCAGGCGAAAGTCCGATTTGCTTGGACAAATCCAAGTTAGTAATTTTACTGTTCTGTTGAAGAATTTTTAAAATCTTCAGGTCTATACGGTCTAGTTTGTCTGCCATTTTATAATCTTGATTTAGTTGATTTAACTTGATTGAATCCAAAAAGTTGCACAATATATTCATCAAAAAAATAAAACACAAGTTTTTTTTAAAAAAACCTACGCATATTCTTTAGAATTTATTTTTCTATGAATACAATGACTGCCCAATAGATGATGCTTAAACTAAACGAACAACAATTAAGGTTAATAATTATACATAAAACTTTTAACAACAACTGTATTTAGGGCTTTATCTCCTACCATATTTTATTTTCTTTTGATGTAGCTAACTACTTATTCAAAAAGTTGAATGTAAAAAAGAACTTTTCATCCCGAAATATTTAATCTTTGTTTAAAGTTAGTTGTTCTTTAATAAGCACTTTAGGGGTGTCCAACATAAATGGGCTGAGAGCATACCCTTAATACCTGATGCAGTTCATGCTGCCGTAGGGAAAAGTGGTTGGTAGAGTAAACACTTCTTGCTCCACCATTCATAATGTCACATCTTAAAGTGCCTGCAATATTTATCAATATGTCTATTTAATGCTATTTACAGATGCAAATAAAAGTGAATAACCAAAACTACAAGATAGAAGAAACACAAATTTCTATCGAAGATTTATTACGACAACTTGAAAAGGCAAATGTTACAGGTATTGCCGTGGCAGTAAACGATGAAGTAATTGCTAAAAATGAATGGAAGGATTACCTTCTAAAAGAACAAGATGACCTTCTTATTGTAACCGCCACACAGGGAGGATAGTTTTTCCTAAACATATTAAAACATTCATTTAAAATTTACTAAATCATTAATACGCATGCCTAAGATAGATAAAATACCAACACAAAGTTCCATAACTAGAACACCACTACCCAACTCCACCAAAATATATTTGCCAGGCAAAATTTATGATATTCAGGTACCCATGCGCCAAATTAAGCAATCGGACACCATAGAGCGTAATACAGGAAGGCGCATTCCCAACCCACCCGTAACGGTTTATGACACCAGCGGACCTTATACCGACATGAATGTACCAATTGATGTACGTCGTGGATTAGAGCCCATTCGTGCCCAATGGATAAAAGACAGAGGCGATGTAGCAGAATTGCCTTTTGTCTCTTCTCTTTATGGTATGGAACGTTTGAACGACCCCAAATTAGACTACTTGCGCTTTCAACATTTGCGACGACCACTACGCGCAAAGGCAGGTGCAAATGTAACGCAAATGCACTATGCACGCAAAGGCATCATCACGCCAGAAATGGAATTTGTGGCTATTCGCGAGAATCAATTCATGGAAGGTATGGATACATCCATGGCAAAGCAACATCCTGGATTTAGCTTTGGTGCTAATATTCCAAAGAAAATTACACCAGAATTCGTGCGCGACGAAATTGCAGCAGGGCGTGCCGTGCTCCCGAACAATATCAACCATCCTGAAAGTGAACCCATGATTATTGGGCGCAATTTCTTAGTAAAAATTAATGCCAACATTGGCAACTCTGCCGTTACCTCAAGTATTGAAGAAGAAGTAGAAAAAATGGTGTGGGCAACTCGATGGGGAGCAGATACTATTATGGATTTATCCACAGGACAAAATATCCACGAGACAAGAGAATGGATTATTCGCAATTCGCCCGTGCCCGTAGGCACAGTGCCTATCTATCAAGCATTGGAAAAAGTGGATGGTGCAGCAGAAGATTTGACTTGGGAAATTTTTAGAGACACTCTAATCGAACAAGCCGAGCAAGGCGTAGATTATTTCACGATTCATGCAGGCGTGCGCTTACCTTTCATTCATTTGACAGCTAATAGAGTTACAGGTATTGTCTCCAGAGGTGGCTCTATCATGGCAAAATGGTGTTTGGCACATCATAAAGAAAGTTTCCTTTACACCCATTTTGAAGAAATCTGTGAAATAATGAAGACTTATGATGTGGCTTTTTCACTTGGCGATGGCTTACGACCAGGCAGTATTGCCGATGCTAACGATGCTGCTCAATTCGCAGAACTAAAAACACTAGGCGAACTCACACAAATCGCTTGGAAACACGATGCGCAAGTGATGATAGAAGGTCCTGGACACGTACCAATGCACATGATAAAAGAAAACATGGACAAACAGTTGC
>DAITMC010000047.1:0-18250 GCA_036835365.1 Saprospiraceae bacterium | reverse complement strand
CAGCCTTAATAATCTTATATCTAGTTACGCTATCAGTACAAGCAATATCAACCGCTACACCTAATGTATGTGCGCTTGTGCCGCTCCTACCTTTGCTTTTTTCGTGCGCTAAAGTCCTAAAGGCCGAAGTTACTTTAAACGGCACATCTGCAAGCTCCCTGCAACTATCTAATTTTTGCAAAAATTTGGCGTCCATATCACTCATTTTGCATGGTGGATTTGCTTTTATAAAGTCTGATTCTTGAAAATATTTCATTATCTTCTATTGTTTTTCAAATTTTTCCAGAAGTTTTTCAAGTCTATTATCAATACTAATGAGGCTTTTTTCAATATTTTTATTGTTTTCCTGTAAAACCGCAATAGCAATATCTCTTATTGTGTCTGCTTTTTCATTCTGATCAAGTCTATCTTTAATAGCTTCTATTTCCTTTTCGGATTTGCCTATGTATAATTTAGCAATAAAAGCGGCAAGTAAACCACCACCAACACCGCCAACACCACCGCTTAACGGATCTATAAAATCACTTGCTGCCATATTAAATAAATTATTTTTATTCAAAAATAATTTATTTTTCTTTTGGTCGAACTTTTTAATACAATTAAATGTTTGTTTTGTTTTCGCTCAAAATATTTTTATTAATAAAATCTATCCAATCGCTTGCATATCCTACTATTACTAAACCCTCTTTCGGCTGTAAATCTCCTTCACATCCATAAATAGTTGCGCCATTTATTAAACGAATTTCTCTGCTTTCTGTCCAAATGTTCTCATTTGGCGTATCTTCTGTATTTAAAACGTATCCGTACATATATTGTTGTTTTAATGAGGTCGCCAAGGGCAAGTTCCCGAACCATTCCAGGGGCATTGTGATAAATCGAAGTTAGTTAAAGTTCCATTATTTGCGCTGTTAATTAAATCAGATAATGTAGTTCCGCTAACCTCGTTCATGTGGTAGTATCGCTGTAATGATGTGCTTTGAATAGTTCTGGCATCTGCGCCATTACCACCATTATAAAGAGTTGAAACTTCACTAGCTGTAAGAGCTTTGTTCCAAATTGCAAACTCATCTAAACTTCCACCAAATATTAAACCCGCATTATTTGAAAGACCTGTCAAGATTAAATTTCCTGATATAACATTTGTAGACCCTTGCTGTGCCGCGTTTAAATAAGCTGTGCAAACGTTAGAGGCGTTTCGAGTAACCACTAAATGCGCCCATGTACCTAACAATGTATTAAACCCTCTATCTAGCGCAGTTCCGCCAATTCGGATATATCTAATCGAAGCTCCCGCTGTTGTAAAGTTCCAAAATATAAATGAATTATTAGTTCCATCCGATGAAACAGATGCGTTGAGTTTATTAAAATTTACCCAACAAGCAGCAGTTAATTCCCCGCCAAGTGTTATTGATGAAAAACTCACAAAATCATTAACCCCATCAAATTGCAGCGCATTTCCAAAACTAAACGGAGCAACACCGCTCCCCTTAACTCCCAAACCTATCCCTATCATGGCGCGACTATAAATTGACCGATTAAGAAAAATTGTTGCAAATCAAAATCAAACCTAAGAGTACAACCTATTGCGTTGTTGGCTGTATCAAGTCTATATACTCCTTGAGTAACATTCGCATCAATTGCCATTGCCTGGCCTTGTACGCTATAAAAGTATGCTTCATCCTTAAAATCAAAATCAAGTGTGCCATCATTATCTGTAGCCAATATAAATTCCCACTCTGTGTCTTGCAGTAAACTAGACACGTCTTGAATTGCAACAACACTACTGTCGCTAAATATATAAAGCTTGTTAGCGTCAATTTCCGTAATCCCAAAACCGCCACTTGTAACAACCTTAGCTCTTTTATTTTGAAGCGCGGCGTTATTGATTAATGTTAAGATGTTGGCTTGCGAAAAATCTTCTGAGGAGAGTTTGCCATTCAATTCCGAAACCGTATTAGAAGGCAATGATAGCATGGTTTTAACTGTCGAAGGCTCTAATGTTTCAACTACTCCAGAACCTGCTGTATTGCGCCCTAAAAGCCTATCTGTTGGCATGTCTTCAATCTTTGTTAAAGCTACTCTGATAGCCGCAAACCACGCTACAATAGCCTGCCTTACTCTTTGGGCTGTAAACGCTCGCCTTGTTGTGCTTGTGCCTGCTTCGGCTTCGGCTTGGTCTATGGTGTCGGCTGTCCATTCTCTTGAGTTTGATAAGCGGCTGTCATTGTCGGCAACACCCCCCAAATTCTCCCTTACCTCATTAGGCGAATCAAAACCCCAAGCGCCTTTTATTAAAAGTTCCTCTGAAATAATAGCAACTGTTCCGTCTTCGCCAAGTAAATTAAAATGATCTCCTTGTTGAGTTAATCCACCTTGTATGGTTTGACTTTCAGTAAACGTATTTGTGGCATTAGTTTTAGCGTTATCTTCTAGCCTAGCATCATTATCGGAAACTGCTCCAATGGCTTCGCGAAACTCAATAATTTCAGCGCCACTTAAAGGCTCATTGCTAGGAGCGTTTTCAATAGTCTTATTCAAACTCATAACACAAAGATTTATTGTTTAATACTAATATTTTATTGTTAAATGTCAATGTTTTTGCTACTGTTTCTGGTGCAAAAGTAGGCGCTTCAAAACCAAAAACAATGTCCGTCGTTTCAAAATCAATACCTTTTTGCGGTAACTTTATAAGCACATCTTCTTGATAATGTAGCACTTCATTTACAAATAAATTTAATGTCCATTGACCATCTGTTAATTGCGATGTGCTTAATGAAAATTGAATATACTTGTCTGCAAATAAAAAAGGTATGAGATTCAAGAAAGTCAATTCTGAACCTGCATACCTTTTTAAAACTATATCAAAAGTATCTGTTACCTTAACGCCGTTTCGAGGTATTGAAATTAAGCCTGTATCGGTTAAATATAACATTCATTTCAATCTTATAAAGTAGGAGCTGTAATAGTCAAATCATCGATTGCATCAGCTGTACAAAAAGGCGGCAAAGTGCTTTCTTCCGCCGTTGCTGTAACAGTGTAGCCATAAGCATCTCCCGCCGCTGTACCTGTGTTTTCAACTATATTTACAAGAAGCCCAGCTGTCAATCCGTACAATTTAAAATTTCCATTGAAATCTTCAATAATAATTTGCTTTCTGCCTTGAAAAATCAAAAGCAATTGAGCTGCCTTTGCTGCTGAAAGTACGTGAAAATTCAAAGTAACTGTTTCCGTAAAAAATGGTGAACCCTCTCTAGTGTTGGTTGAAGTTGAGTTCGCACCACCCTGTCCAGCATCGAATAAAAATTCAAAAACTGTCGGAGTAGTGCCGCTAAAAGCTGTAATGCTACCACTTGTAAAAGTAGGCACCAGCACACCCTCGTTGGCAATAAGGGCGCGTTTTGCGCCACCCTTAGCCGTTTTACAAGGTATCTTTATTCCTGCGGTTACTAAACACATATTAGCCTACGTATAAAACGTTAAACGCTTGGTTAACAATATGCGGAACAGTAGTCATAATTGACTTGATAAACATATCTTCTCGATTTGCTGCTATCTTATCAATTTTCATGTACTGCTGGTCAGAAGCCAAATCAGTACACCAAATAATGTGTTCTTTTTTGGCTGCGATGACTACGTTTTCAGGTATTGGCACAAATTCGATTATCAAACCATTAAACGAATAAGTTTTGAAATCCTCACTTACAGCAAATGCGTCTTTGAAGTTATCTACATTGTTGTTGAATATGTTAATCAACTGCTTATGGCTTCTCGGTGCGTAGATGATTGGCGCATTAACATCAGCTAAGACAACTGCTGGGATAGCCGCATAAACCTTGTCATACTCGGCTTTAATGTTAGCTACTGTAATTGTAGTTCCTGCAACTTTAATTCTCGTTCCTAAACCTGCGGTTAAAGAAGCGTTTGAGCTGTTGTAAATCATTTTAGTAACAACTCCATCCCAAAGCCCTGCGGCTGTTGCTGCAACCAAAGCTTTCTCAGCAGTACTTACTTCGTCTTGGTCTGTGCCTGCTGTTAAAGCTGCAACTGCTGTTTTAGTAGCTGCTATGGCGTTGTTCCAAAATTTATTTTCAATGTCGGCTGCCATTTTTTTAGCGTAAACACCACCAATCACAACTCTTTCAAATTCACCCGAAAGTATGTTCCAAGCTCCTGGTGCCATATCTCTTTTGAATCTTGAAAACCTAATGGTGTTTGGGTCAAATTCTTGATAGTACATGTACTTGATTGGCGTAACAGGTACGTCAAAAGCAGTCAATTCACCCTCAGAAGTAGGCGCGCCACTTGTGTAAGCTTGCATTGTTGCTGTTGCGCTTGATTCAGTGAAAATAGTTTCGGCTTTAACGTCATCTTCAAACGTTACTAAACCACGCGCTACGGTTTCATTTTCGAAGATTAATTCCTCGATAATAGGAGTAGCTGCAACTCCTCTAATGTCTACGATGTTATAAGCTATTGCCATTTTGTTTTATTTTTTATTTGGTTGTTTTTGAATTATTTTGTGTTTTTGATTCTTTTAAATTAGTTTCAAAGTCGTCTTTTTTTGCCCTTTCAGTTGCAATTAAAAACTCTGCAATTTCATCAGTTAGGCTACTGTTATCTATACAAGAAGATGCACCAAATGGTCTTAATACAACTCCTTCTTTTAGCTTAAACTTTGCCATTTTAGTTCAATTTTGATTTTCTGTATTTGGCTACAGGTCTTTCATCTTTTGAGTTCTGCAAAGCGATTTTTTCCTTTTCCTCTTTTGATAATTTTAAAATGCTTTCAACTACAGGCTTTGACAAATCATCTATAACCGCGCTCATTTTCAAAATCACTTCTTCAGTTTTAGTTTGGTCGGCTAGCTTTGATTTCATTTCTTTAATCTCGGCTTCTAAAGCTGTGATTCTTTCCTCATACACTTTAGTTTTTTCGTCTTCTAATTCGACTTCAACTTCCGCATTTGGCTCAGGCAATGGAGTAACATCTACATTTGAAGCAACAAGGCTATCAAGTAAACCATCTGCAACAACTATCAATTTGCTGCCATCTTGTAAAAGATATTCGCCCGCAATCAATGGAGTAACTTCTCCTGTGGTTGTCTTCTTTACAAAAACAGGAACACCTGAAACAAAAGCCTCGGATTCGGTAAAAATAGTGTCGCCATCAACCGTCATTACTTCTGTCATCATGTTGATAGTTTCATCAACTTTATTTTCAGCTTCAAGACCTTCTAAGGCTAATTTTAAAACATTTCTAAGTTTCGCTTTAATATCCATTTTGGTTATGTTTTATTTTAAAACGCTAAAAGCCTTTCATTAGGGATTTTATTAATTCATCAGCAAGTTCAGCATCGCTTACATCATCTTTTTCGTTTCCGTTAAATTCGATACTGAAGCCCCTTAACTCACCGCTTTCGATACGCTTTTTCGTTGATTCATCTTTAGCCTCTACACAAACCATCCAAGTACCAAAAGGCAAATCAAAGCCATAAATTTTTGATTTATCTAAACTTGCATCTTCAATTATCCAACTTTCAACAATAGATAAATTTTCAACTTGGTCATCATGCTGAATAGTGAATTTTGACTGCAACCCATCGCGCATCATTTGGTAGGCTATTTTTTTAACTGTGTCTGAGGTAAAGAAAATATCATAGAGTTCGTTTGTTTCTTTATTGATTCTTTCAATATTAATATCTGGAATTAAAACCGCACCAATAAGCCGACCTTCTACCATTTTAGCAAGCATTACTTTTTCCTTTGATAAGGTGATAAAATTCTCCATAATTGCAGGCGTGCCAACAATAGATAAAGCTTCGAAGCCTATCATCATGTTTTCATCAAATTGTATTTCAACTCTTTTCTTTTCCATTAGATTGTTGCTAAATTGTTTAATTTATTATTTGCGTCTTGGCCGTTGTTTACATCACTAACCAACACATAAGCCCTCAAAGCATCTTGATTAAATTGATTAGCTATGTCGTTTACAGATAGCGGTCTAGGTGCGCCACCTTGTATCGATTGGCCGCCGCCAATACTTCCTGCTATCGGCGTAATCGTTGGTATTTGTGCGCCTTTGATAGTGTTTCTAATTTGGGCTATTGTTGAAGTGATGCCTGCTGCGATAGTTCCATATTTTATTAAAGCGGCTAAACCACCTGAGGCAATGTTATCAGGCGTTGGTGCTGTTGCATTAGCCAATGAATTAGCCAAAGCAGTACCTTGTGAAAGTAATATTGAAGCAATAGCCAAAGCTTTGTTATTTTCGCCTTGCTTTCCCATTAAAACAGAAAGGTCTGCTGCTATACCCGCGGTCAAATTAGCCAAATGTAACTCAGCTTGAAAGGTGGCTTTTTTTATAGCCACCTTTTGATTTTCAACCGCTTGTTCGTTTGCTAGTGCTTGGTCTTGATACTTCTTCTCAATTTCATTAATGGCTATTGCTTGAGCTTCGGCAATCTGTTTTTGAAGTTCTGCATTACCTTCTGCTTGTTGGTATAACTTATCGTAAAAATCTTGTTTTTGTAGAATCTCTTTTTCTTGACCTTCGGCCATTATTTGTAAACGAATCGAATCTTCTAACTCCTGCTGCGCTATAATTTTATTAATGCGGTCAAATTCTAGTTTTGCAATATCTTCATTCTTTTTCTTTTCAGCTTCAACTTCTGCATCCTTTAATTTCTGCGCCTCATCCGCAAGCCTTTTCTTTTCATCAAAATTTATCTTAGATAAAGCTTGTTCGGCTAAATTTATTTCACGTAACGACTTTGCAGCATCAAGTGAACGAACATTTTTATCTGTTTCAACCTTCGTTAATTCGGCTTCCAATTGAAGAATAGCTAATGTGTTTTCGCGCCTTTTATCTTCATTATTCTCACTGACATTAGCAAGTTCAAGCTGCTCTTTTTGAAGCCTAATTCTTTCGGCTTGTAGTTCAATTAATTCAATATCAGCATCAGCTAGTTTTTTACTTGCAGCCCTTCTTTCATCAAAAGTGCTTGAAGTATCTTTCAGGATAAAATCTTGTTCCCGAATGGTTTGGTTAAGTTCTTCTTGTCTCTTGATAAATTTTTGATTGAAGGCAAAAAGTTCATCTTGTGTCTTTTTTAACTCCTTTACAGATTTTACGCTATTATTAACGGCCTCTGGAATATCGCCAAAAGCTTTTAAAAACCTAGTGAAATCAAGGTCTAAAATAGACTTAAACGCTTCGCCTAATTGACCCGTAACACCACCTAAAGCCGCAAAGGCTTGCTGAATTAAATTAGCGCCATCTCGCGTGTTTTTAAAATACTCGACTATTGCAGTAACAGTAATTAATAACAATCCTAATCCCGTAGCTGCAACCGCAGTTTTTAATGCACCAAAACCTGTTACTGCAGTTTTAATTCCATCGCGCATTGACTTAAAGCCACTAACTGCGCCGCCTGTTAATTTGTCGACTTGATCTTGAAAGCTTTTACTTGCTTTTTTAGTTTCGTCAATTTTGTCCTTTAGGTTTTCTGCTGACTTTTCCGCGTCTTTTGTGTCGTATGAAATTCTGACTTTTATCTCCTTCATAAAAATAAAACGCTAAAACGCTCTATTTAGGTAAATGCTTTCGGTGCTTGACTTGCAACAAAAACTCTTTCCAACTTTCCGCAACCTTCATTAAGCCATTTGCATAAGCAGAAATGTAGTCTGTTGTTGGGAGTTGCTGAGTAGCTAGTTTATAAATTACTGCTGAAATCATACTATTAAATTTGCTTTTATTGAAGCCGTTAGTGTGCCGCCTATTGCTCTTGATGCAATAATTTTTATGCCGCTTGGATTTACATTTATAGATTTATTGTAACCACTTGAACCACCACTTGAAAAAGCAATATTTAAACTTCCCGAATGAACACCATTAGTTACGACTACCGTAGCCGCATAAACCCAATAATGGATGCCGCCATCAATGCCTATAATAGTTAACTCACATTGCCAAGTGCCTTCTGGTAGCGCGATAAAATCTAAACCGCTTGGCCAAAATAGCGCAGCCTCTGATAAAGTTAATTTAATAGTATTTGATTGATATCTAAGTTCCTCATTTTGCCTAATATCTCTTATGCCGCCATCGCCTTGTCCTCTGCCTGTGCGCCATAAACAAACAGGAGTTTCGCCACCGACATAAGTACCACCAACGGCCTCGCAACACACCTTTGTCGGCGTCGATGCGCTGCCTGTCGTTGCATTTACGAATGAGATAGTGCCATCAATGTTGTATGTATCTGGAATTAAAGCACAAGGCGAAAGCGTGCCAGATACATCAATAAATTTTATAAGTTCTAAAGTTGTTTTGCCGCCTGTTAAATAACTCATTGAATTTACTCTCCAAATAGTATTTTGAATTATAAGTTTATCTTTTAGTTCAAATTGATTGATAAAACTAGGCGATAAATTAGCTTTTAATACAGCAAATTTTGATTCATCAGAATAAATCTGACTTAAGTAATTTTCCCAATAAGCCGTAAATACATCAGGCTTTAATGGTCTATTTCTAACCAATTGCTGATAAAAGAAAGTATCAAGTTGAAAGTTTAAATCAAAGCTGTTATTATTAAATGGCGTTTGATTAAACGACCTTGCAATAAGCACGCTTGATATATTAGTGTAACTGTTATCAATCCGGCTTAAAAATTTAAAGTTTTCATTCGTATTTAATGGCTGCGATTTTAAAAACGCTAACATCATTTGTGCGGCTCTCGGTTGTGGTGTGCCTGTATCGGGATTGCGCTCGTAATTAGTTAAACAAACTAACTCGCTACCTGTAATCTTATATTGAGTAGGCGGTTCAAATACACTAAAAATATTCATTTCACCTTGCGCAAAATCATCTTTAATAAACACCTCTTTGCCGCCATAACGTCTTTTAGCTAAGGCGGCGTAAAGTTCATTAATAAAATTTTTACTGTCATTATCTTGAAATAGTAGTCTCTTGTTTTTAAAGTCACTCATTGGTTCAAGAATAATGCTTTCATCTTGGTCTATAAAGCTGGTAATATCATAAGTTTGTCCACTTGCAAACAAATCATCAAACGGCTCACATTCTAATATAGTAGCGCTTAATTTACTAGGTATCGCCCAAATATTAAACCTTTCAAATATTGCTCGCAGAAAGTCTATTTGCTTAACATCTGTCGGTGAATTGTAGCGCATTTCGATAGTTGAGTTATCGAATTGTGGTGGGGCTGAAATTAAAGCGTACCTTGTTTCATCGGATTCTATTTCAAAATTCGCTGCTGCATTACTTCTTTGAAATATACGCAATTGGATTTTATCACCTTCAACTGCATTACCCGAAAATAGAATCGTAACTCTTAGCGTTCCCGAAAATGCTCCAGAAGCAATACTAAAACCAATTATTGGGTTAACATCAAACCAAGTTACTGAATCATTGCCTGAGTTTGGAGCTATTACAAAACCGCTTCCAGAATCTACAAAAATGTTGGCGGCTAAGTATGTTAAATTGGTTGCTTGACCTTTTATAAATATTTCAAATTCATGTCTTCCTGTTGCTTCAATTGTGAAATCATCATCGGTCAAATCAAAGCTATTTTGAGTATCATAAACCGCAGCTTTGAAATCTACTGTTGTTGCTAAACCGCTTGAAATAACTTGGTCTGTACTATCCAAATTAACCTCAAATCCTGCTGTTATGCCCGTTGGTTCAATTTCGGGTTTTGGTGTCATTGAAACGTAAACATCTTCAAATAATGCGCTATCGAAAAATGCGCTTTCAAAAGTAAATCCTGCTCTTAAAAATAGTTTTTGAAGTATCCATTTTACTTGAACAAATGGCCTAAACTGCTCTACTGTTACAGCGTCTTTTTCTTCTGATATAGTGCGATTGTTTATGTTGTTATCATATCGCCAATTATAGCCCCAATCCGCAAACGGATATCTTACTGCTCCCGTAACTGCTGCGGCTGTATTAGTCAATCCCGTAGTCCATGAAGCAATTATTTGAGCCCGGCTAAGTACATGGTCTAACTCTGTGTATTCTTCAAAAAGTTCATTAAGTGTGTCATCACCTAAAACCGTTGCAAGGTCAACCAAAGCATCTACAACTATTACCTTGTGTAATTTCTTAACTCTGTCAACTTTTTGATATTTTAAGATGCCCGAAATAATAGGAATGCCAAATTCATAAATTCTTGCAACTGTTTTTATGCTTGGTTTAAATGCTGTCGGCGCTTGTCCGTATTCCTCAAAAAAGCCAAAGAATTGATTGTTTTTAGGAGTGAAAGGCAAACTAAATTCTTGTGTAAAACTGCCTTTTCGCCTAGCTATTTCTCTAACATCGCTTGCAGATTTCTTTAATTGTATGCTTTCATTACCTATTAAATCAAGTTCAAGTATTGCGTTACCTGCTTGAATAACTACTTCTAACCTTACCATATTTCGTTAGCATATTTAAAGGTAAAATCAATTTCAATCAAAGATTTATATTTTCGCTTATCAAATGGGTAATTTGTACTGACTGAATTTATAGGAATTTCAACATCGTTTTCAATCAATCTTACATCGGGGCTTTTAAACAACTCAAAAAGAAAATCTCTAGTCGTTTCATCAATGTAGCCCGTTTTAACTGAAAGGCTCATTTCGTTCCTTTTATTGAAATCAGTTAGCCCTCTGTTGCTTGCTTTTTGGGTATAATTTGCGCCTTGAAAATTACCTGCATCAGATCTAAATGTTTCTTTGGTTTGGCTTACTTCTTTTCTATTCCAACTCCTAAACGTGTAATAATCCCATACTCCAAATTCATTTACAAACTTTATAGTAATACCGCTTTCGCAAGTAATGTTGAATCTTATTTTATCGCTTTTAATTGTCGGCGTATCTAGCTCGTCTACTAAATAGCATTCGTAGTATGATAGTGTTGAGTGCGTGCTTGGTTTCCATTCTGTGTCTGCCATTCGCTCTAAATTAGCTGCGCCAATACCAAAAGTCTTAATAAAATCGTTTGCATTTGCTTGTGAATTTGGATTAACACCTAAGCTTCCAAAATCGTAATTATTACTTTCCAAAAGTACTCCAGAAGCATTAAAATAATCTACAACTAAAAATCTTCCTGTGCCTGTGCCGCCTGTATAAGCGCTTGAACCAAAAAAGAAAGAAAGCGTCTTAAACTCGTCAATAGCCATAGGCAACGACCTTAATGAGTTAGTAAGAAATTTACCATCAACATTGCTTTGAGGCACCAATGAAATAATATTTAATATTGGCGCATCAGCCAAACTAAAAAGTACTACTTTGTTAAGTGTACTCGTAGCCCCTACCGTTGGTGCAGTTGTTGAACTTGCTGCAAATAACTCCGAAACCTCAACTGTAATGTATTTAATGTTGCCACCATCGGAAGAAGCGCCTAATACATTTGCGCTTAAAGGCAAATTGAATGCAGCGTTTTCGTCTGGCTCAAAAATATATTCAAGAACTTTGCTAATGTCGGCCAATATAAAACCTAAACCATTAAAGGGATAATTGCTTGTATAAATAGTTGCGCTACCTAGTTTTATTACTATACGATAGCTGAATTTAGGTTGTGCAATTTGGTTGCTATCTCCTTTGACTATTAAAGGTTTTATTAGCTGCGTTACTGCATCTGCCACGTTGTTAAATGTCGCTGTTATTGCCATTAGTTTTCTGTTAAATATTCGGCTGTATCTTTTGCTAAAGCCTCTTCAAAGTTAATTACAAATTTTTCAAAATATTTATCAAAAGCATCATCAAACCACCTTGTCGGCTCTATACCTTTAGCCGCTATACTTTTAGCAATGAAAAAAGCTGTGCTATCATAGCTCATAAATTTACCGCTTTTTCTATTGCGAAATTGAAACTTTCTTGCACCAACCCAACCACGAATGGCTCCATAATTAGCCATTTTCTCTTCATACTTAAATGGGGATTTCGGGGCTTTTGCACTACTTTTCCACCCTCTTATACCCTCGTTTTGATAATCGCCATATTTGTTGTAATAAAAATCAATGCTTTGACTTTGTGGTGTTATATTCCATTTACCCTCAAAACTGTTATAAAGTGATTTGGTTACATTTCTATCCTTTTGAGTTAAATTAGTCCTTGCGGCTCTCGATACATTGCGAATAAAATCGCGGCTTAGTACTTTAACCCTTGCAAATTCTTGTAACTCAATCGCCCTCATCTTAGCAAATATTTTCAGAGTTATGAACCGAGATAGATAGGTTTAATTCAAAGCCGCTTAGTTGGTCGTTGTATTCCATTTCAATTAATGTCGCGCTGCTTGATAAAACCTTATAATCTTCGCTTCTGTTTAGTTTGGATACTAAGTCGTTACATACTTCGGCACACTTAGAGTGCACACCTTCAATGTCGCTTAAATCTTCGGCAATCTTATCCAAAATCAAAACTGAATAATCGTAGCTTTCTACGCTTTCACTTAATCCACTTAACCCTGTAACCTGAAAAGCTACTTGAATAGGCATAAAATCAGTTGGCCAGTTTATGCGGTTTTTTTCTCCATAAGTTACTTGATTGACTAATGGATTATCACTTAAAATTTGATTGATTGCTTTATTTAGGTCTAAAAGATTTTTCATATTGAATTTTATTGTAATGCGCCAAAGCTAATTCTTTTTGATACTGTAAAAACGCTAATGCCTCATAATATGGGATTTGGCTTGCTGCTTTAATATTTAACGCTTGGCCATCTGCCAAAGTAGCTATTAGCGCATACCAACTATAAGCGGTTAAGTAGTGGTTATGAATAGTAATCTCATCAGGGATAGGGCTTTCAGCAAATAGCCTTTCAAACGCTATTTCAGTCTGCCGACTAAAGTCGAAAAAAAAACTAAAGCTGAGGCTGCTATATCAGCTTTGCATTTTTCTAGGAATAATGTCGCTCTAGGCTCGATATCAACATAAGACTCGATCTTGTATTTGCCCCAAAAAGTGCGCTTTCCTTTTCGGTAAAGTATGGCTAAAATCTTATGTAGATTTTCAAAAACACCTAACTCTTCAAGTGTTTTTATATCAGTTATTAAACCTATCGGGGCGTTTTTTAAATCAGGTTCAAAAATATAAGTATCTCCATTAATTTCAAAGCTGTCAATAAATTTGCCATTGCCCTTTATGGTCGTAAAAATGTCTAAGTAGATTTTATTAATAGTTGACTGCGGAACCTGATTAATAATGGCTTCATCAATAAATATTCGTGCAACATCAATTTGTTGATGGGGCTTACTTATCGCCTCGCTTACCCTTGCGAATTGCGTTAGGCTCATTTCCGCCAAGCTCGCTGGATAGCTTATTTTCTTGGTTTTGCTTTTCAAGGTGTATTCTAAGGATTTTGGTTTTTGTTGAAAGTCTTAGTGTCATAGTCTGCAAATATAATCACAATCTAATACCATACCTCATACTACTTTTAATAGGCTTAACATCCTCATTTTCGTTTTCGTCATACTCAGGAAAATCAACCCTTTTAAATTCAATCTGCTTCATCATCCTATCGCTATATGTCGTAGCCTTTCCATTAGCCCATTGAAGCATGTTAGCGTAATTAGTAATCGGAACCACCTGAGCATTTGCGTTTGAATTATTGAACACTCCACCGTTACCAATACGATTATAAATTAACGGCAGCCCTTCCACAACCGCAAACCAACATAAGGCTTGATAAACAAAGTTTTCTTTGAATGAAGCATAACTACCATTTAATAAAGCTTGGTAAAGTTTAGTTCCTAGTTTCGGTTCAATTTGTAGTTCTTGCGCTGTCAAGATTGAAGGGTTCAAAATACCCTCATCAATTTCTTTATTAAGTCCTGTTATTGTGTAAACGGTCTGCGCTTGAATCAGTAGCTTCTTGGTTATTTGTGTCATATTATCTAGGTTCTAAAAATCCATTATTAGGCATATCAATAGGTAGCTTCGCAACCAAAGGATTATTTATAATAAATCTCACATCTCCCCTTTCGCTTGGCTTCATTTCTAAAATCATTTTTTGCGCTTTGTTTACAGAAATTTGTTTATTGTTCTTCTGCAAATATATCCTTCTTTCCCAAAAATGATGACAATTCCCTCCGCCTTTGTAGAGAAAAATATCGTAAGTATCTGCACCTCTCGGGCCCCAACCAGGATTTACTTTTTGCTTACTAGCTCTTTGAATATCCTCATATTTATAAACTTTATCGGCGGCTAACATTTTTCGGCAAAACTCTCTAGTGTTGCTTCTTAATTCTCCTTTGTACTTATATCTAACTTTGAATAATGCGTTATCTTGCTCGCTTTTCTTAGCCCATGATGATGAAGGTACACGCGCCAATTCAAGCTCTAGGGCTGTGTTAACTCGCTCTGAATGGATAAGTTCATATGCTTCATCCTCATCCTCGCCACATTCGCCAATAAATTTATCAAGTTCACTAACTTTGGTTAGTTGAGTTTTTTTTTCTATGCCTAAAATAGTTTCTGCTTGGTCTGCCGTAACTCCATAAGCTGAGGTAATTAATGCTTTAGCTTGCTCGGCTGTATGCTTTCCTTGTTGGTATTTACGGATTATTCTTTCCAAACCTTGATACTCTCGGCCTGTCATTTGCTTAATGTGAGTATTCGCATCATTACTGACTGCTTCAAGTTCAGCTGTTTCTTTGGCTGCCACTACGGGAGTAATCACGTTTTTGAGATTGAAAGGTATTAATTCCAATTCAATGTTACTTTGGTTAAAGTTTAAAATCGGCTTTAATCCATCAATAAATAAATTCTGAAAACTTCTTATTTCGGTTGATTTCATAAGCTCATAAGCTTGAAGCATAATATCCGCATTACTGCTAAAACCTGCTTTTGTGTCAATGCCTAAAAGCTCTTTTGAAGTAAATCCATGTCCTGTCAAAATAGCTTGCGTAGTACGTTCATCTAAAGTGATATAAAGCTCATCAGCATCTGAGAGAGTGATGTTATCAATTTCTGTTGATACTTCTTTGCTATCTGCGTATAAGAATATTACACGCTGCCCTTTTGCGCCTGTGAATTTCTCTAAGAATTTGCGTTCTAGTTCTTCAGCCTCTTCTGGTGTCGGCTCTCCGTTCATAAACTTCACCACCGTAGCACCTGCAAAACCTGTCTTCGTGTTAAATAAATGGTATAAACTGATTTCCCATTCTGTCGCAATTTCGGGATAAACGGCCTCATAACATGGACTTGAAATATAATCGTTGCCTAATTTATCAGGGCTAAAAACATAAATATATCTGCCTGGCTCTAATTTCGTTTCACCTTCTAAAAATGCAGGAATAGGAATTTCGGTGTAATAATTAAACTGCTTTGGCTCATTTGGTAGCCTTGAAAAGTCAGGGCTGTAATACCAATTTTCTATTCGACCATGTATTCTTATAGGCTCTGGTCTTAGCTTATGAAGAGGAAAGGCATTTATTTGAGTGAATCTAGTTCCTGTGCTATTGGTAATTAATTCGAGTGATAAATTGCCAAACATCCTTAATCCTCGCATGGCCTCTTTTTGTTGCTTTTGCGAAAAAGAATTTAAAAACATTGAGGCCTCAAATGGGTATTGTTGTGAGTTTTTCACAATCAATCCATTTTCGCCAAAAGCATAATTTATCAAGCCATCAATGCACCTTCTGTGTGTTCTGCTATTTTTATAAAGTTCTATGATCTCAGCAAAATATTCATCATTTGCGCCAAACTTAACATACTTGTAACCATCGTTAACTTGCTGATTAATTTGAACGCCTTGATTCCATGCGCTTAATTTGATAGTCTTTTTTTCTTCTGCTGCCATAGTCTTATAACGCTATTTTTACCTGATTGTGTATTTGCCAAAATTACGTTTTTCTTTTAATGCTTTAACCGCAAGCGCTAATGAAATAGTCGTATCATCATGAAATCCGCTTCTTGCTTCATATCTTACGCCCGTTAGTGTATAGGTGTATTCAAAAGTTCCAAGCTCTTGAGTGATTATTCCATCAGGAAACCCTACTTGTTTTTGAGCTATGCTTGAAATCAAACCAAGTATCAAATCTTGTTTGCTACTTTGGTTAAATTTAAAAGCTTGAATACCTCTTAACACTTGGCAAATTTCTTCTGCTATCGGGTCGCCTACGCCTGTTGAATCAATAAAGCCTACCGCATTTTTAGGCAAAGACAAAATATTCTGCTTAGTCAAACTCCATGGCTTTTGGTATCTATCAAAATACGCTACATTCCCGTCCTCATCTAAACCAATAATCACTGTGTAATCATAACTCTTCGCCAAATCAATGCCCCAATACTTTGGCTGCTTACCAGACATCGGGCGAATGCAAGCTTTTATGTTTTCTGTTCCGAAAGGGTTGTCTGCGTTGGCCATTGGATTAGCCATATATTCCTGCTCAAAAACAACTTCAGGCAATTGGCTTTTTGCTTCTATAATTTCGCTTGGGTCAATGTGTGGATTATCAAAAGTACTATAATGAAAGTTTTGCCATCCCTTATCGTTTCGTTGGCATAAGGCGTAGAAATCATCTTGACCTCTAGGTGTTGAGATGAATGTTGCGCCGCCTTTGTAGTCTGTCAATGTTGGCCTGTAAATATTATTATAGTTTTCTAAAAGGTTTGGTTGAAAGCTAGCTTCATCAACGTATATGTGATGAAATTTTCTTGACCTCAGCGCGTCTGGTGCTTCGGCTGAAAAAAAAGAAATTGAACCTTTATTTATGTTGGTAATACTAAAATCCGTTCCATTAAACTTAAATAATTTAGAGGGTAAAAAGCTTTCAAGGTCTTTATAAAAATATCTAGCAAGCTTGAATGTCGGCACAATAAAAGCCTCATGTTTGGATTCTAATGAGCGAATAACTCCTTGTTGTTGAGTAATAACACTTTTGCCCCAACGTCGGCCTGCTCTAATAGTCTTAAACCTCGCATCGCTATTTAACACTTCTTGCTGCGTTATGTGCGGTCGCTTTAATTTAAGTTCAATAATGTTACCCATTTTGACTTGTAAAAGTATCCTTTGAAAGTAATAAGCTTCATGTACTCGATTAAAAATTCTCTTTTAGTTTTCGATTTAAAAACGATTCCAGATTGATATACTTTTTGACCGCCGCAAGCTTTTACGCTGTCTTCTGTGTGATAAATAAACACATTGCGACCTGCATATCTACAAGCAATATCGGAAGGAATTAGTAAATGTTTACCCACCTTTATGCCTTCTTTTGTAATCGTTACTTTGATAGCTTTTTCAGCGAATGGGCTTGATAAACTCCAATAACTTTTGAATAGTTCTGGAGCAAATCTGTAAAGGTTTTCAATAGGCTGCATTTCTAAACAATAGGAATTTCTAAAATCGACCCTTTTTTAATCGGCAACTTTTTTGGGTCAATCTCCAACTCTGCTTGCTCCTTTTCATCTAAGGTTGTGAACCTGTGTATCTTTCCGCACTTATAATATAATTTAACTTGGTTACCTTGAAAAGGTGGGTAAAGGCTTAGAAATTCTATTACGTGGTCGTTTACCTCATTGCTGTGTTTATCTAACCCATCTTTAACAGCATTTAAAACTTTCCTTGTCTTTTGGTTCATTTATTTGATTTTATGAAATTCTCTAAATTTCCTCTTTTTGGCATTATCTGAAACTCAACATCATTGATTATGTAAATCGTATTCATGTTTTTATCTTTTCTAGTATTTGCAAACCGCTGTAAAATTTCTTTTTCATGTTGAGAAATAGGAATCATCATGTTTGGTTGCTTTTGATTAAAAACATTAATTTGTTCACCTATCCAAATTTCAGCGACAAATTCAATAAGCGGGTTTAATTCTCGATCGGCGGAGCGTGGTTGCATGGTATCGATTTTAATTGTTTCGTAACGGTCTTATAGCTCAACTCAAACATTTCTGAAATTTGCAACATCGAAAATCCTTTTTCATAGTACTCTAAAAAAATGGCTTGCTCAAATGTAAGTTCTTTTCTATCGATTTCAAAATCAAGTGTTGTTGGCTCTGTTGTTGCTAATATTTCTACTGGGTCGAATTGCTTTTCTTTCCTTATCCTTCCAATGTGCTGCTGAGTTATCATTCGATGCAGGAAATAAAGCAGGTAGCCTTTTTGTTTTATTTCTTCTAGTTTGTGTTTAGGATAATCCCATAATTTCAAATAAACATTCTGCAAATAATCTTCACCATTTTCGCCGTAATTTTTTATAGCAAATTGCCTAAGCTTCTTGTCGTGTGCCTTGACTATCTCCCTCAGCATAGAT
>DAITMC010000046.1:0-18287 GCA_036835365.1 Saprospiraceae bacterium | reverse complement strand
TCCAATAATTGTTCATAATTAGAATTGATGGCTAAAGTATGAAAACCAATATGTTCAGCAGCATCACTAATGGAGGATATAGATACACCTTCTCTATCAATAGAGGTTAATTCGCGTAGATATTCTAAGGAATAAAAGCGACCATAATGTTTAGCAATCATGCGAATGCAAGCTGCCCCACAGTCCATTGCATCGTGCTGATGATAAAAAGGAAAATCTTTTACCATATTGAGGTATTTGTCAGAGCATCATTTTTTGCGTTAGCCACAAACGGTATTCTTGCTTCCGTTATTTTATTTTACTGTAATTTTGAGACATTTAATTCAACCTTAAAACGGCAAGTTACAAAAATGGCGATACACAAGAGTAGAGTGGCTGTTGTTAATTTAGGAAACGGTAGATTTCATTGACGGTACGGTAGAATTGAAATGATGAAATTTAGCTAAGGTGGACATAAAATAAAAATACAGAACATATGAATTTAAAAATTGTCTTTATGGGAACGCCTGACTTTGCGGTGCCCTCCCTTAAAATGCTGGTAGAAAATGGTTATCAAGTGGGGGGGGTAGTCACAGCGACCGATAAATATGGCGGCAGAGGCGGAAAACAACTTATAGAATCGGCGGTAAAAAAATATGCGCTTAGCCAACAAATTCCAATTTTACAACCAAACAACTTAAAATCACCCACTTTTCAGGCAGCATTAGCCGCACTAAATGCCAATTTGCAAATTGTGGTTGCCTTCCGAATGCTACCTACTGCCGTTTTTGAGCTACCTAGTTTAGGAACATTTAACTTACATGGCTCTTTATTGCCCAAATATCGAGGCGCTGCTCCTATTCATTGGGCAGTTATTAATGGAGAGTCAGAAACAGGCGTTACCACTTTCTTTCTGAAACCCCAAATAGATACTGGCGATATTATTTTTCAAGAAAAAATGGCAATTGGCGAAAACGAAACTGTTGGTGAAGTGCATGACCGAATGATGGAACTAGGCGCAAAAGTAGTGCTAAAAACAGTACAAGCTATTGAAAAACAAAATTACAGCTTAAGCCCTCAAGTGGAGGCACTTGCCTGCCCAGCACCAAAAATATTTTATGAAACGTGTCAGATTAATTTCAATAAGCCGATTGAGCAAGTCCACAATTTTGTGCGAGGGCTAAGTCCTTATCCAGCAGCATGGACAACGCTAGAAGGTAAAACTTTAAAAATACTTCGTACTAAGAAAATAATAGGACAACACAACCACCCTTTCGGTAGTGTGTTAAGTGATAATAAAGCAAACATTCGAATCGCTACTAAAGGTGGTTTATTGGAAGTAGAAGAACTACAGCTTCAGGGAAGAAAACGAATGACAACTAAAGATTTTTTAAATGGCTATAAATTTCAACCCAATACGCAGTTAGCTTATGAAGGATAAACAACAAGAAATACAATCTATGATGGACTTAGTGGCAGTTTATACGTTGACCAATATTTTCCTTCATCAACAACAGCAGCAAGAACAGCAAGAACCACATCATCAGTCGGATTCTGCTTTGAATAATAATGTGGAAATTCAAGGCGAACAGCAAACAGATGAGCCAATTACTATTTTCAATAAAAAACTATCTCCAGCCTCTAGTTGGCGATTAGTACAACTGATTCGGCATTTCTTTTCAACAAAAAACTGATGGAAAAGCCTCTATTAAATACCCTTTGGATAAGCAATTAAATCCTCAAAAATACTACACTGCCCAAATATTGAAAGGGCTTAAAATCTAAAATTTATATGGCAAAAATAGCAATAGACTTAAAAGTAGGCGATATTAAAAAAGAAGCGCAAAAAAAGGACATGATTGTGGGCATTGATTTAGGCACTACCAATAGCCTAGTTGCTTACATGAAGGACGGTGTGCCTGTGGCAGTGAAGGGCAAAAATGGCAAAAGCACTTTAGTTCCCTCCATTGTTCATTTCAATGAGCAGCAAGCAATTATTGTAGGAGAGGAAGCAAAAGAAAAGTTGATTACGGAGCCTGGGAACACAATTTACTCCGTTAAGCGATTAATGGGTAAATCTTATAAGGATATCGCTGATGTTCAACAATATTTTGGTTACAAAGTGATTGATGAAGATACCGAAAGTCTAGTAAAAATTCGAGTGCAAGATAAATTTTTCACCCCGATAGAACTTTCTGCACAAATTCTAAAAGACTTAAAGCAACGTATTGAATCAGAATTAGATGTGCAAGTGAGCAAGGCGGTTATCACTGTTCCAGCCTACTTCAACGATGCCCAACGACAGGCTACCCGCGATGCTGGAAAATTGGCAGGGCTAGACGTACTCCGCATCGTGAATGAACCTACGGCAGCCAGTTTAGCCTATGGTATTTCACTTGGCAACAATGAGGGACAAACCATTGCTGTTTATGACTTGGGCGGTGGAACATTTGACATTTCGATACTTCGCATACAGGAGGGTATCTTTGAAGTGTTAGCAACGCATGGCGATACGTTTTTAGGTGGAGATGATTTTGACCGTGCTATTGTGGAATATTGGCTCACCGAAGGCGATTTCTTTGGCATTCAACTAGCAGAAGATAAGGTGCTGGGGCAACTATTGAGAACTAAAGCAGAAGAAGCAAAGAAAACACTAAGTCAAGCAGCTCTTTACGAAACGGATTTAGACGGGATTCCTTTAAAGATAAGCAAAGCTAAATTTGAGGAATTAATTGAACCTTTAGTGGCGAAGACAATAGAAAACTGCAAAATGGCGCTCCAAGATGCCAAACTGGATGTGGCTGATATTGACCATATTGTCATGGTAGGCGGTTCCACTAGAGTACCTCTAGTAAAAAATACCGTACAATCCTTTTTTGATAAATCTGTATATGACAAAGTCAATCCTGATGAAGTCGTTGCATTAGGTGCTGCTATTCAGGCAGATATACTAGCAGGTAACAATAAAGACATTTTGTTACTCGACGTAACGCCACTTTCTTTAGGCATTGAAACAGTAGGTGGTTTAATGGATGTCATTATCCCACGCAACTCCACTGTACCGATGCGTGCTGGCAGGCAATATACCACCTCTGTGGATGGTCAAAAAAACTTAAAAGTTGCTGTTTATCAAGGAGAAAGAGATTTGGTAGAACACAATAGAAAGTTAGGTGAATTCATACTAAAAGGTATCCCTCCTATGCCAGCAGGATTGCCTAAAATAGAAATTCAGTTCTTGCTCAATGCGGATGGCATCTTGACGGTGCGTGCAAAAGAGCTGCGCTCCGATGTAGCACAACAAGTAGAAATGCGACCGATGTACAGCATTACGGAAGAAGAAATGGCAAAAATGCTTATTGATTCTATACAGCATGCAAAAGAAGATATGCAAGTACGTGCTTTGATGGAAGCACGAAATGAAGCGAATAATATTTTACTTTCTGTAGATAAATTCTTGAAACAGAACAAGGAAATTCTAACGGAGGAAGAGCAAACCTTAACCTTAGCCCTAGCCAGTACACTACGCAGCACGATTGCCAAAAATGATAAGGATGAAATCAACAAAGCGATGGAAGCACTCAACCAATATACTAAACCACTGGCACACAGAGCCATGGATGTCAATATAAGTCAAGCGATGAAAGGAAAAAAGATTGTGTAGCTAATACAAAAAAGACCCTTACATTTGTTAAAAAATATCACTATTGATGAAACGTTTATTTCTATTAGTATTATTGTTTCTTGTTGTGTGGGCTTGTGCCGATGATGCAGCAACAAAAATGAAACCATTGGATTTGTTGCCTTATGGCGTGCCAATGTCCATAAAAGTACCCTTAGATTCCCCGCAAATTAAAACAGCAGATGGCTTTCTGGGGGAAAAGGAAGTCTCAATAAAAGCTGGTGAAGGCTTTGACGTTTTAATTACTTATGAACCTGCAAGAACTTCTGACCTTGCTAAATTAAAATCAGAGCAAGTATCCAACGTAAAAGAAATTTCTAATTTTTCAAAAATGATGCAAGAAGAAGAGAAAGGATTTATCTACGAAACGCAGATTGATTCTACCCATGCCTACTATGGATTTCGCTATGTCCATTTGCAGGGAAGCCAATTCTATTTGTTTCAATCTGGTTTGATAGGAACATTCACGCTGGAACAAGCCGAAACGATGTATCATGCTATTCAGCAGAAATAAGTACCTTCAAACACTTTTTCCGCTGGTCCGCACAGCCAAATATGACTAAAAGCACAAGCATTGGACAAAGGTTGGAAACGCACCAATAGTTTTCCACCCTTTGTTTGAATCTTTACGCTATTCAACTGTGGCTTATCAAGCGCATAAGCCAATGCAGCGGCTGTAACACCTGTACCACAGGACAGTGTTTCGTCTTCCACACCCCGTTCGTAGGTAGCGACTGTTAAACCATCGGACGTTACTTCGACAAAATTTACATTTGTGCCATTTGGCTGAAATTGCGCACTGTGGCGAATCAATTGCCCTTGAGAAACCACATCAACCGCTGCCAAAGTAGCATGAAAGGATACATAATGTGGCGACCCTGTGTGAAGGAAATAGAAATCTTCATAGCGTTCAACTTGCGAAACATCCATCATTTTTAGTTCCACTTGATTGCTATTGATTTTTGCCTCATGCAAACCATCAATGGCTTTGAAAGTACAGTATTCCTCGAACACCCCCAGTTGATGGGCAAAGGCGACGATACAGCGTCCACCATTTCCGCACATAGTACTTTCCCTGCCGTCAGCGTTGAAATAAACCATCTCAAAATCAGCCGATTCGTGTTGTTGCAATAAAATCAATCCATCTGCACCAATTCCGAAATGACGATTACACATTTTCTCTATTGATGTTTTATCTTCCCGCCGAATATACTGTTGCTGCCTTTGGTCTATCAGTACAAAATCATTGCCTGTACCTTGGTATTTATAGAAAGGGATATCTTTACTCAAAGGTGTATTTTTTCGATTATCAAATAATTAATTTTTCTTCTCGGTTTCAATCTGAAAGGTGCTAGGGTCATCGTATTTTAATTCCTCATTCAAGGCAATGCCCAACACAAAATAACGATAGCACACACCTAAAGAAAGTATAATGATTAAAGCCAAGCCTAACAAAGAAAATTTCCAGCCCCAGATATTGCCCTGATAAGGCTCATCTTGTTCTGGTGTTTTAAAAAATTTTATCATTTCAAAAAAGTTTAATGCTAAGTTTTCTCTAAAAATTGTAATTTATGCACAATATACGCATTTTAGTTTAAAAATTGTTTGATAAAAAACAGAACAATTCCTAACTTGCGTGTTTGCATTAAAAGATAGTACTGTTTTTATGAAGAATGTAGTACCGATAATTATATCTTCTTTGTTTAGTGCCTTCCTAGCTATTTTTCTCTATCGCTTTTTTGAAAAACCTCAAGAAGTTGTCATTCGAGAAGTAAATAGCTCATACATCAATTTAGCACAGCCTACCACATCCGCTTCTATTTATCTTTCCGCTACGCCTACAAGTTTCACCAACACATCCGAAACAGTTACTCCTGCGGTAGTTAACATTCGTACCCAGGCTCAAAGTAAATTCGATTTTTGGTCAAATAGCAATAAGGGGACTTCTTCGGGTTCAGGAGTAATCATTTCAGAAGATGGCTACATTATTACTAATAACCATGTGATTGAAGATGGCGCAAGCATTCAAATTACGTTGAGTAATAAACGAGAATTTGAAGCAAGAAAAGTTGGTTTTGACCCCTCCACAGATTTGGCTTTACTCAAAATTGAAGCACGCAACCTCCCCTATCTAAAATTTGCTAATTCCGATTCTTTACGGGTAGGAGAATGGGTACTTGCCGTGGGTAATCCCTTCAATTTAGAATCCACAGTAACCGCTGGCATCGTAAGTGCGAAGGGGCGAGATATTAAAATTTTGGAAGGCAATTATCGCATAGAATCTTTTATTCAAACAGATGCCATGGTCAATCCAGGAAATAGTGGTGGTGCTTTAGTCAATATGGCTGGCGATTTAGTGGGTATCAATACGGCTATTATGTCGCGCTCAGGAAGTTTTGAAGGCTATTCTTTTGCTATTCCCGCTAATTTAGTGCGAAAAATTATTGAGGACTTACGAATCTATGGTGAAGTCAAACGAGGCATACTCGGCGTAGAAATTGCAGAGGTGGATAATCGTTTGGCAAAGAAATTAGGTTTAAAACAAGTACAAGGCGTTTACATAAAAGATGTTTCTAAAGATGGTGGCGCGGCGCAAGCAGGGATGATGCGCGGTGATGTTATCGTAGAAATTAACAACACAGTGATAAAGACCGTACCAGAACTACAAGAGTATGTAGCCCGTTTTCGTCCTGGAGATAGTATTGAGGTAGGCTTTATTCGTGGAGGTAAACGCAAAAACACAAAGGTGAAATTACAAAAAATTACAGCCAACACCGATCTTACTGGTTTTTCATATACGCCTAACTTAATGCAAGAAATAGGACTAGAGGTAAGAGACCTAAGAAAAGAAGAAAAAAAACGCTTATCCGCTGATAATGGAGTAAAAGTAATTAGCATCTATAAAAATAGTCCTGCTGAAAGCGTTAATATGGAAATAGGATTCATTATTGAAAAAGTGAATGAAATTCCTATCGCCAACTTAGAGGAATTGCTAACGGCTATTGAACTGATGGAAAATGAAATTATCTTAGAGGGATTTTACGAAAACTTTTCTGGAAAATATTTATATAGAATACCTATCTTTGCGGAAGAATAGCTACTAGTCATCATCAAAAATGATTTACCCACGTGGCGAAATTGGTAGACGTGCTACCTTGAGGGGGTAGTGTCCTAAGGATGTGCTGGTTCGAATCCAGTCGTGGGTACATATTTCATAGCAGTTTACACTTTATAGAAGCATTGGCGATAATGATTTATTATATTGCTGCTTTCTCTAGTTGCTGCCATAGTTGAATCACTTGAATCGCTTCTTTTACATCATGTACTCGCAATATTTTTGCGCCCTGTTGCAAAGCAACCATATGCAATGCGGAAGTCCCGTTCAAGGCATCTTGTGGAGAGGTCTGAAGCACTTTATAAATCATAGATTTGCGTGAAATACCTACCAAAACGGGTAAATCCAACATTTTAAAGAGGTGCATTTTTTTGAGGAGTTCATAATTTTGTGCTACCGTCTTTCCAAAACCAAAACCTATATCCAACAAAATATCTTTTACGCCCAATATTCTCAATTTGCCTACTTCTTGAATCAAAAAACGCAACACTTCTTGTGTTACATCTTGATAATCAATATTTTGTTGCATTGTTTTGGGCGTTCCTCTCATGTGCATCAATACATAAGGTACGCCTAATTCGGCTACAGTAGCATACATTTCAGCATCGAGGCTACCCGCAGAAATGTCATTGACAATACTTGCACCTGCCTCCACAGCCTGTTTGGCTACGCTAGCACGCAAAGTATCTACAGAAATAATGGCTTCTGGAAAATGCTTTACCAAATGCTCTATGGCAGGAATCACACGGTGTAATTCTTCATTTTCGCTAATGATTTCTGCGCCTGGGCGTGAGGACATACCGCCAACATCAATCATGCTCGCACCTTGCGTCAGCATCTTTTCTGCTTGTCGGAGTATAGTATCTGCTTGTTGGTATTGCCCTCCATCGTAGAACGAATCAGGTGTGATATTCAAAACTCCCATGACAATAGGTTGATGTAGAGAAAGCAACTTACCCTTACAGTTGATTGTTAGTTTATTATGTATCATTTAAAATTGTCGTAGATAAGTTTAAAAATAATATGATATTTGTAAGTGATTTGTCCCTATTGAACTTCTATCTACGTCCAAAAAACGCCTATTAGTAAACGTAAATTTTTAGACCAATAAAAGCAAAGATGGCAAATTATTCACACTCAAAAAGAAATAAAGCAGTCGCTAATGCTACGAAAATGCTTGTATTTGTTACCGTTTTTTTGGCTACGGCTTTCATTTTGTTCAATCTTCTAAGCAAACGCGATGGCAACCGAAACTATACGAATATTCCTAAAGAATTTCACTTGACCTACATGCCTGCCGATTTTAAGGCAAACTTCGATGAAGAAAATGCACTAGCCATTCTCTCCAACCCTAGTCGCTACAAAAGGGAGTTTGACAAATTAGTGTATGATTTTAATGTATCGCTGCTCAACCATGTTGCCAACAGGATGGGACTAGATAGCCGAATAAAAAACGACATCAAAAAAGAATACGAAAATCAACATGCGTACATCAGAGGGATGTATTACAATGATTTTGTTACTATAAAAGACACTACATCAACAGGTTATAAAACTTGGTACGGTACAGAATTGGTAGATGCTACAGAATATTTCAATGAAGTGGCTTCAAAATATACCTGTTTTATGGTCAATTTAGTGCTAGTAAAAGTGCTAGAGACACATGGAGGTGCTATAGCTGCAAAAGGAAGTAAAGTAGAAACACCTTGTGGTATTGCCCTCAGCGAAGGGCTGCGACCTATGGTGAAAAGACTCCAAGAACGCGCTGCCATTGAGGATTTTACACGCGCTAAAGGTTTTGTACAAGACCGCGTGGAAAAAGCAATTGCCGAACTAGCCACTATGGAAGTAACCAATACAAAAGCACTCAACAGAAAATTACAAACCAAAATTTGGGGCTATGCGGTCTCCTCTACCGATGTTGAGATTTCAGCTACTAGTCAACTTAAAATAGGTTTCGATTTAGCCCAATATTTCAACCTTAATGTCGAAAAACCAAGCAAAATAGTTGTAGTAACCTTACCTGAACCCAAAATCTTATCCTTAGAGGTTTATCCAAGAGTAGATAAAATGGATATTGGTTGGATGCGAGAATTGAAAAGTGCCGATTTTAATGCCGATATGAAAGCATTGACCGAGGCTTTTCGTCAAGATGTGATTCAAAGTGATGTTTTCAACAAATCAAAAGCACAAGTAGCAGAATTAATGGACACCATGCTAGGTCCAATCGTGGCATCACTAGGTAAGGACTATCGCTTAAAGGTTCAATTTACAGGTAGGGAAAATGCTGTTTCAGCAGAGCCAGCTAGCACTAGCATAGTCAGCAGAGCCTCAAGTACAGGATTCTAAGCCACTGGATAGCATGACATAAAACGAACAACTTATGAGCATCAGCAGAAAAAAATTCTTCAAGGGCTTGGCATTAGGCACCATAGCTGCCCCATTTGTGATTCGATCAGTTGTCGGAAAAACCAATGCACAGCAATCATCATCCAACATCATTTCAGATAGACAATATCGCTGGAAGATGGTTACCACTTGGCCTCCCAATTTTCCTGTAGTGGGGGAAGGAGCAGTCATGTTTGCTGAAATGGTAGAAAAAATGTCTGCCGGAAGATTGGCAATCAAGGTGTATGGTGCGGGCGAACTTGTCCCTGCTTTAGAATGCTTTGATACTGTCAGGACGGGCGCGGCTGAGATGGCAAGTGGTGCAGCTTACTACTGGTCAGGTAAATTGCCTGCTGCACAATTCTTCTCCACTGTACCTTTTGGTATGAATGCGCAGCAAATGAATGCTTGGATTATCAACGGTGAGGGCTGGGGTTTGTGGAAAGAGATGTACGCCCCTTACGATTTATTGCCTATACCTTTCGGCAATACAGGTGTACAGATGGGCGGTTGGTTCAATAGGAAAATTAATTCTATCGCCGATTTTAAAGGTCTAAAAATGAGAATGCCCGGACTAGGTGGTCGTGTACTAGAGCGTGCAGGAGGAACACCAGTATTACTGGCGGGCGGAGAAATCTATACTGGTTTAGAACGCGGTATTCTCGATGCTACCGAGTGGATTGGTCCCTACCATGACTATCTTATGGGATTTCATCAAATAGCGAAATATTATTATACGCCCGGCTGGCATGAGCCAGGCACTGTACTAGAATTGATTATCAACAAAACCCAATATGCACAGTTGCCGACTGATCTTCAAGAGATTATCAGAGTGGCAGCACTAGCGATGAACCACTGGATTCTTTCGGAGTTTGAAGCCAAGAACAACGAATATTTATCCATTATTCAAAAGGAAGCCAAAGTCGAAATTCTTAGATTTCCAGAGCAAGTGCTGGATACCCTCAAAGAAATTACGGTAGAAATTATCAAAGAATTTGCTCAGCGCGATGCCTTGAGCCAAAAAATTTATGCCTCTTTTGAAGATTTTAGAACGAAAGCAGCTAAACTTTCTGGATTGACTGAAAAGGTGTTTTACAATGACATTCAAACAGAAATTTAAAATAGCCGTTTAATCAAAATCTAAAGATAATTGTTTTATTGTCATAATCTTTTACCTCTGTGAGGTTAAATTTAAAGAAAAAATCCCGAAGGGATGATATGATTATAGGAACATGGTTAAAATAGGAAATGTAACGCTGAATGAGTTCCCGATACTACTTGCGCCCATGGAAGACGTGAGCGATCCGCCGTTCAGGGCATTGTGCAAGGCACAAGGTTGCGATTTGATGTTTACGGAATTTATTTCGGTGGAGGGGCTTATTCGAGATGCAGAAAAAAGCATTCAAAAACTAGATATTTACGACGAAGAGCGACCTATTGGCATACAAATATTCGGCGCTGAGTTCGATTCCATGATGCGTGCGGCTGAAATTGTGGAAGCGGCAAAACCCGAAATATTAGATATTAATTACGGCTGCCCAGTCAAAAAAGTAGTGTGCAAAATGGCAGGGGCTGGTATTTTGCAGGATATTGACCGCATGGTAAAATTGACAGATGCCGTAGTAAAATCCACCAACTTACCCGTTACCGTAAAAACGCGATTGGGTTGGGATGAAAATACCATGTTCATTGAAGAAGTGGCAGAGCGATTGCAAGATATTGGCATAAAAGCCCTTTCCATTCATGGACGTACCAGAAAGCAGATGTACAAAGGCGAAGCCGACTGGACATTAATCGGAAAAATAAAAGAAAATCCACGCATCCATATTCCTATTTTCGGCAATGGCGACATTGATAGTCCACAAAAAGCGGTGGAATACAAGAATCGCTATGGCGTGGACGGCATTATGATTGGTCGCGCCAGCATTGGCTACCCTTGGATATTCAGAGAAATAAAGCACTTCATGGCGACTGGGGAGTTATTGCCTCCACCCACCTTGGAAGAGCGCGTAAATGCCGCTCGACAACATTTGAGCAACGCCATCCTTTGGAAAGGAGAAAAACAAGGCGTTCTTGAAATGCGCCGCCACTATACCAATTACTTCAAAGGATTGAGCAATATTAAAATATTCAGGCAACGCCTTGTGGCAGAAGAAAATCCAGCTATTCTTTTTGAAGTGCTGCAAGAAATGGAAGCCCATTATAGCCGAGAAGAAGTCGCTGAATTTGAGCCTGAATTGGTGGGATAAGCAAAAGACAATACTATCCATTCAAACTTCGATATTCATTAGGCGTTACCCCAGCTTTTTGTTTAAACAATCGAGTAAAATGTTGCGGATATTTAAAGCCCAATTCGTAAGCTATTTCACTAATGGATTTATCAGCATCAAAAATCCTTTCTTTGGCAATATTAATAATTTTTGATTGTATGTATTCTTGTGCTGTTTTTCCTGTTTCTTTCTTTATTAAATCGCCAAAATAATTAGTGGACAAATTAAGTTCATCAGCGCAACTCGAAACGGACGGCAATCCTATGTTCTGCGGCTTATCCGAAGAAAAATAGTTATTCAGTAAATTCTCGAACCGTTCCAAAATTCCTCGATTGGCGTTATCCCTTGTGATAAACTGACGGTCGTAAAAGCGGGTACAGTAATTCAAAAACAACTCAATATTTGATACAATAAGTTGTTTGCTATGTTTGTCAATAGCATGTTGTAGTTCATATTCTATTTTGGTAAAACAGTCCGTTACAATTTTTCTTTCCTGTTCCGATAAGTGCAAGGCTTCATTTACAGCATAAGAGAAAAAACGATAATTGCCTATATTTTTTCCAAGCGATGTACCTAATAATAAATCTGGGTGAAATACAAGAGCAATACCCTGCGGTTGGTAATATTCATCTTTACTTTCACCAATCACTTGACCTGGAGCAAGGAAAATTAATGTTCCTTCTTCATAGTCGTAATGGTTCAACCCATAACGCAAATCACCACAGTAAATTTGCTTTAGAAAGACGGTATAAAACTCATAACGCAAGCGTTTGAGTTGCCTTGGACTGGCTTTGTCCAAATAAACTACGCCTACCAATGGATGCAATGTTTCATTGTTATTGAAAGTGTTGTATGCTTTTATGCTATTGAAATTGATGATATCGTTCATTGATTAACAGTTTTATGCCCATAACCCAAATTTACAAAATCATTTCTCTTGTTAATATTTCTCTGTGTATGAATCAGTAATTATGGTAAATGAAACAGTGATTGGTATAAGCATAACAACATTTTATTTCCTGACCTTTGTGATATTAAATTAAAGCGATGAAGCAAATGAAAGTTATCAATTTTATAATAGTGGTAATCTGCATATTATTATTTGCAAATCATACTTCGGCGCAGCAAAAGGTGCTACCTGAAAGCGGTTTAAGCCCTAAAGAACAAAGTATTATCTCCCTTGCTGCATTAACTGCCAAAGGAGACTTGGCGCAATTGAAACCTGAATTGAACAATGGACTTGATACTGGACTGACTATTAACGAAATAAAAGAGGTATTGGTTCATTTGTATGCCTATTGCGGATTTCCGAGAAGCATTAGAGGAATTCAGACTTTTATGGAAGTAATAGATGAAAGAAAAGCCAAAGGGATTAATGATAAAACAGGCAAGGAGGCTTCAAAAATTGATGAAACAACAAGCAAGTATGAGCGTGGTAAAAAAATGCTTGCAGAATTGACCAAAACCCCTCAACCTGAAACATTGACAGGGTATAACGCATTTGCACCAATAATAGATATCTTTTTGAAAGAACACTTATTTGCAGATATTTTTGAGAGGGATATGCTCACTTTTGCAGAGCGGGAATTAGTTACTATTGCCGTCATCAGTACCATAGGTAAGGCTGAGCCTATGCTACGTTCACATTTGAATATATGTTTGAATGTCGGACTGACTCCAACTCGATTACAGCAATTTGTAACCATCATAAAGACGATTGTGGGTAAAAAAGAAGCCAAAGCAGCACAAAAAATTCTGAATGAAGTATTGATTAACCGAAACTTAAAATAAAAACAAAATGAGAATCATACCTTATTGCTTATTGTATTTTGCCGTTTCAGCTTGTACAACTTCTGAAGACAAACCAAATCAGAATAGCCCAAAACATATAGTAATTGAAACTCAGGGTAGTTTTGCGGTGGGAGGAACTGTAATTACCAATTCGGGAACTTTTGACCCTTATCAATCTACTCCCGAAGGGCAAACTTTCCATGGCGACCATGCTTACATATTTTATCAGATTCCCGTAAATGCGCGCAAGTATCCTTTGGTGATGTGGCATGGATTTGGACAGTTTTCAAAAACTTGGGAAACGACTCCAGATGGAAGAGAAGGCTTTCAGAATATATTTTTGCGCAAAGGATTTCCTGTTTATGTCTTAGATCAACCTAGAAGAGGCAATGCGAGCCGAAGTACCGTTGAGGCAAAAATCGTGCCTACTGCTGATGAACAAGGATGGTTTGGAACATTCCGTCTAGGCATCTGGCCTGATTATTTTGAAGGCGTTCAATTTGCAAAAGATGCAGAAACCCTCAATCAATATTTCAGACAGATGACCCCAGATGTAGGTTCTATTGACATCAATATTAATGCTAATGCGGTAGCCGCCTTATTTGAAAAAATTGGAGAAGGGGTACTGGTTACACATTCTCATTCGGGGGGTATGGGCTGGCGTACGGTCATCAAAAATCAAAATATTAAAGGGATAGTATCCTATGAACCAGGAAGTGGCTTTCTTTTTCCTGAGGGGGAAGTGCCTGCCCCTAAGCCCAGTGCTGGTGGTACATTGGAAGCATTTGGGATTCCGATGGCCGATTTTGAAAAGCTCACCAAAATTCCAATTATTATTTATTACGGTGATTTCATTCCCTCTGAGCCTGACAAAAATCCTGGTCAGGATGGTTGGCGCGTAAGACTTGAAATGGCCAGATTATGGAGGGATGTTGTAAATAAATATGGTGGAGATGTAACCGTAGTTCACCTTCCTGAGACAGGAGTTAAAGGAAATACCCACTTCCCCTTTTCGGATTTGAATAATCTAGAAATAGCCGACTTGATGTCTAAATGGCTGAAAGAAAAAGGACTAGACCAGTAATCGCTCTTAGTTAAAATATCTTGAAAAAATATATTATGAAAAATAATATTAAAATCTACTTCTTAGCCATCTTAATGATAACAAGCGCAAGTTTCATCGTTTATAGCCAAGAATCCTCATTAATTCAAACTACCGCAGGATGGGTACGAGGAGTGGATGATGGAGATATTGAAAGTTTCAAGGGGATTCCTTATGCTGCACCGCCCGTAGGGGAATTCCGTTGGCGTCCACCTCAACCTGTAGAACCTTGGCAAGGAGAAAAAGATGCAAGTAAATTCTGTGCCAGTTGTGCACAAGCAGGTTGGCCACGCAATCAGGGTATTATTGCGGAAGGTTCGTCTGAAGATTGTCTTTATCTGAATATCTGGCGACCTTCAGGGGTGAAGCAAAATAAAAAGTTACCCGTGATGGTGTGGATACACGGTGGTGCTTTTGTCGCTGGTAGTGGCTCAGAATCTTTATTTTCAGGAACTTCATTTGCCAAAAAAAATATTATTCTGATCACGATTAATTATCGTTTAGGACGGCTTGGATTTTTTGCTTTTCCTGCATTAAGTGAAGAATACCCAGAAGAGTTCAAAGGGAATTATGGTTTAATGGACCAAATTGCTGCGCTGAAATGGATACGCCAAAATATTTCAACATTCGGTGGCGACCCAAACAACGTAACCATTTTTGGAGAGTCTGCTGGCGGAGTTTCTGTTCATTCGTTACTTACTATACCTACTGCGAAAGGGCTTTTTCATAAAGCTATTCTTCAATCATCAGGCGGAAGGGATGGAGTTCTGACAGGAAGACCCATTAATGAGGAAAATGCAGATCCATTTTATCCTGTTTCTGCTGAAGAAATCGGGGTGAACTTTGCAAATAGACATGGTATAAAAGGTATAGATGCAGACGCATTAGCTAAACTGAGAGCCTTGAAAGTGGAAGATATTGTGGATGGTGGTGCAGAGGACGATAGGATAAATGGTAATCGAATTTATTCGGGACCTATTCTTGATGGTAAACTGGTGGTAGAAACCAGCCAATCCGCATACAATGCGGGCAAGATACCCCATGTTCCAATTATGATTGGATCAAACAGTTCAGAAGTTCCGGCAGGTTTTGTTAGTGCTAATTCAAAAGAAGAATTATGGTCATTGTTTGGTAGTCTTGAAAAAGCAGCAATAGATGCCTACGATCCAGACAACAATAAAGAATTTGCGGAAATTCTGGCTTTGGTGAACACCGATAAAATCTGGGCTGAACCGGCAAGGTTCACAGCCAGAGCTTTTACAAAAGGAGGTATGCCTGCTTACCTTTATCTCTTCTCCTATGTTCCGGATTCTTTGCGTAGTGTAATGAGATTCGGTGCAGCTCATGGCTCTGAAATTCCTTATGTATTTAACAATTTGAATACAAGGCGTGGACTTCATATCATAACACCAACGGATCAGACTGTTGCAACCACCATGCATACCTACTGGGCAAACTTTGCCAAAACAGGTAATCCCAATGGTAAAGACTTGCCAAAATGGCCAATTTATAAGTTGAAAAGCAACCAAATCCTTGAGATTCAACATGATGGTAAAGCTGTTGGTAAACCAGATACGAGAAATAGAAGACTTGATCTGATTGAAGAAGAAATAAAGGTGGGGAATCTGCATCGCAGAGGTGTGTAAATTATTCTGAAAATTTTAATCATTAAATCTGTAAATTATGAAATCATCAATTTTCGTGCTGTTCTTGTTATTTATGACTGTCCAATTATTACAAGCGCAATCACCTAATGTGGAGCAGGAAATCACTCAACTTTCCAAAGAAAAGTGGCAATGGATGGCTGATAAAAATGTAGATAAGCTTTCTGAACTTTTTCATGAAAAAGCCAAGTTCGTACATATGGGAGGAACATGGGGAACAACACGGGAACTCCAAGTGATAGAAAGTGGCAGTATTCATTATAAAAAAGCTGATGTACAGGATACTTCTGTTGAAATATTTGGTAATACTGCAATTGTTTGGAATCGCATCACACTGCTTGCTGTAGTTGGGGGGAACGAAGTAACCAACCCATTTATGGTAACTGAGGTTTATCAAATTGAAAATCAATCTTGGAAATTAATCAACTTATCTTTTTCAAGACTTCTTTGACCATTATCTAAATAACTAAAAAAACATCAAAAATGAAGAATAGTATCATAATAATTAGTCTCATATTGGGAGCAACAATGAATCATCTATTTGCACAATCAACACTAAGTGAAAAATCAAAAAACCCTTTTACATTGGTCTATGAAGGGGCAATAACAAAGAACGTAAAAGGTCAGGTAAATATCCACCCCGTTACCTATACAATAAAGGATATTACCATAGTTGCCAACGTTTACACTCCACCAAACTATAACGCTTCGCAGAAATACCCTGCCGTAGTTGTTGCACACCCCAATGGTGGTGTCAAAGAGCAAGTTGCAGGATTGTACGCACAACGTTTAGCCGAACAAGGATTTGTTACTATTACAGCAGATGCAGCCTATCAAGGCGGTAGTGGAGGTACGCCCCGAAACGTAGATAAGCCAGCCAACCGCATTGAGGATATTCATGCCATGGCGGATTTTATTTCTAAATATGCAGGAGTGAATAGGTCAAAAATTGGATTGCTTGGCATTTGTGGCGGTGGTGGCTATTCGCTGAAAGCAGCCCAATCAGACAAAAGATTTAAAGCAGTTGCCACATTAAGTATGTTTAACTCTGGACTGGTACGGCGCAACGGTTTTATGAACTCACAATATGCCACCATACAGGAAAGATTAAACCAAGCTTCCAATGCAAGAACTTTAGAAGTAGTAGAGGGTAAAATATTGTATGTTGGCGAAACAGAAATAACGGATGAGATGGCAGATGGAATGCCGTTTGATTTATATCGTGAGGGACATTACTATTACAATAGAACCCATGCACACCCCAATTCTACGTTCAAATATACAACGAGCAGTTTGATGGATTTAATGACGTTTGATGCTAGTACTAATATGGATTTAATCAACCAACCTTTATTGATGATCGCAGGAAGTAAAGCCGATACTTATTACATGACTGATGATGCCTTCAACAAAGCAACTAATGCAAAAAATAAGGAATTATTTCTTATCAATGGAGCTACGCATATACAAACCTACTGGAAACCAGAATATGTAGCACAAGCAGTAAACAAATTGCTAAACTTTTATCAAACGAACCTTTAAAATTCAAAATAATGAGCTGCCATTTTAAATATATACTACCGCTTGTGATAGTGTTTTTTACAGCGTGTAACAACAAGCAAAAAATGGAAGAACCCACACAACAAAACCAACCTATTTTTCCGAAAGGCGAAAAAATTACAAGTAATAATTTTGTAGGAAACGTTTGGGTTCATTATTTGGCAAAAGATGACACCGTTCATAATGTAAATATCGGTTCAGTAACATTTGAACCTGGAGCAAGAACAAATTGGCATTATCACAAAGGCGGTCAAATACTTCTAGTAACAGCGGGAAAAGGGCTGTATCAAGAAAAGGGCAAGCCGATTGAAATTATTCATAAAGGCGATGTGATAAAATGCCCGCCCAACATAGAACATTGGCACGGAGCTACACCCAACGAAGCCATGACACATATTGCCATAGGAACGAATACCAGTATTGGTGGTGTGGTTTGGTTAGCGCCTGTAACGGATGAAGCCTACATAGATTGACCGTATGGTTAAATTGAAAGATACCATAGTAAGTAACATCTACTAACTTACCACCAACGGGCCGAGTTCAACGAAAGATATATCCTAGAGGATGATTATATTTCATTGATAAAAATATCTTTTTGACCTCATACAACCTTTTCCGTTAAAAACCACTCTTTAGTGTACTTGTTAATTCAAGTAAGCCTGCTTAAACTGCCCGATTGGTCAGGGCAGGTTAGGCAAATGGGTTCGATTGTTTATAAATTACGCCTAATTACTTTGAA
>DAITMC010000045.1:0-19107 GCA_036835365.1 Saprospiraceae bacterium | reverse complement strand
GTAGCTGGCGTTAGGAACGCCAAAATCCTTCTAGCAGAAGTTTGGAAACGTCGTCCATCGAGGGTATTGTCTTTCAACAATTGCTCCGAATCCAAAAGTAAAAACAGTCTTCGTGTTCTAGGCAAACTTCCGCAATAAGGGCAGAGTTTGTCACCATTAGAAAGAATAATAAACTTGGAGAAGTGATGTTTGCATAGAGGGCAGTGGCAATTATTTCCATAAAAAACAAGGTGGCATATAACCTTCTTAACCATTTTTCGTTTCTTTGCAGAAGGCGCGTAGAAATGACAGCCTTACCTAATGTTTTTAATTTATTGTAATTCATTCAACAACTTATTTTATGAAAACTAAGATACTTATCTTTTGCAGTTTGTTCATCACTATCATAGGAAAATCACAACAACAATTTCAAGTCAATTACACCTCTAACCCTAGCATAATAGTTACAACGAATATGGGTGAAGCAGAACTAGCAGTTGCAACTTGTGACGGTTGTTTCTCTGCATTAGCTAAACCTCAAGACGTCGTATTAAGATCTAACGGACAACAGTCTGGAAATATAATTATTGCAGCTAGGTCGCGAGATGGTATTATTTTTTCTACAGGCGATGGAAATTCTGATACTAAACGTATGGAAATTCTAAATAACGGCAAAATAACTATTGGAAATGTTCCAAGCACTCCCAACGCATACAAACTTTATGTAGAAGGTGGTATTTTAGCTGAGCGACTAAAAGTTGCTGTTAAGAGTAGTTCTGATTGGGCAGATTATGTTTTTAATTCAGAGTATAAACTTTTACCATTACCAGAGTTAAAAGCCTATATTGCTAGCCATTCTCACCTACCAGATATACCTTCTGCTTCAGAGGTAGTAGAAAATGGTTTAGATGTTGCAGAAATGGATGCTAAACTATTGAAAAAAATAGAAGAGCTAATTTTGTATGTAATTCAGTTACAAGAAAGAATCGAACTTTTGGAGAAACAAGTCGAGCAAAATAACAATTCAACAACTGAAAATCAAAAGTAAAAAATGAAAGCAAGAATTATATTCTTAATATCATTGATATATATCCTTGATTCAAGTGCACAAACAGATCCTTTTTGGACTGACTTCGAAGATTTTCCATCAACTACACTTGAAGCTCAAAATCAACAAGTGTTTGGGCAGCTTGACCCAAGTAACTATCCTACTTTTAGGATTTATGACCGAACCGATTATGCTTCCAAAGCCCTACAAATGGACGGTTTCAATCTTGTAGAAATACTCAATTATGGAGATTGGCTTACTATTTATAATGAAATGGATGCTACTTTGACTGTACCGAGTTCATTTCCAAATGCTTTTGAAGTTTGGCGAAATGCTAGATCGAACTATCATAGTAGTCCTAGCTTTGATGGTAGCTTAACTGTACCTGTTGGAATTATTAACTTGAACTATCACAAGCTGAAAGAATATGCTTTTGATGACAATTTAATATTAATCCAAGGAGAATCTTTGATTGATAACCCAAATGCTTCAGAAAATCCTTTTGAGCAAAAAAGGGTTTTTGCTGCTGCTCCTTTGATTGATACTATATTGTATCCATCTGTAAAATTTAAAATAGATACTGATTTTTACTTTTCTAATGTTTGCAATGTTTGGCAAAGTTTAAAAATAGATTTTGGTGATGGTAATGGATTGGTTACTGTAGCTACAGGACAAACTTATACTATAAACTATACTACAAGAGGAGATAAAAATATTTACTTTGAACTGACCTGTAATGGTCAAATATTGAAAAATTATGCTAAGCTACATGTAGTCCCTGATCCATATGCACCGTTTAGTCGAGGTATTCCCTTTCCATTCTACTCAGAAGCATTATTATTAAAGTACTTATTTAGAGACAGTGACTTCGACGATATTATATCTTTGGAGCGTAATGGAATTACAGGAAAAATGGGCATCATTTATGGATGTGGTAATACCTCTATCAGAAAACCTATTATGTTTGTTTCTGGATTTAATCCATTTAGTGCTACATCATTGGGTGGTTATCTAAAATACGACAATAATGGAATTATCACAGATTTACTATCCAAAGGTTTTGATATTTGTATATTAAGACCTGACAGAGGTGCAGATTTCACTTCTAATAGTGCATTTCTTGTCCAGGAAGCCATTGAATATTTGAATGAGCAAAAAGCACTGTCGGGTAGTAATATCGAAAACATTCTTATTGGGTTTAGCTATGGTGCTTTAATCAATAGATTAGCTTTAGCTAGAATGGAGGAAGATTTTTTTGAAAATGGTGGTCCTTATCATCATACCAAATTATTTATCTCTCACGATGGTGAACATCAAGGTGCTAGCGTTCCTTTAGGCTACCAACATGCTTTGGAAAGTATCAAAAATTTTAACGCTGGTCTAGGTTTTTGTGATGATTTGTTAGAATTAATGGATTTTGTTGGTGTAGTATTTTTTGAAGGAGATCAATTACTTAATTCTAATTTAGCTAGAGAAATTCTTCTCAATCATTTCACAGTAACAGGAACTCCTAATGCGCCAGCAAATGGTCCTTTCTCAACACGACAGACACTCCTGAACTTGTACGAATCTATTAGCCATCCTTATACAAAAGTAAATGGCTATCCTGCGTTTGTAAGAAATGTTGCCTTGTCTAAAGGTGCCAAAGATGGTTCTTCTCAACCTGGATACTCGCCAGGTGACGATCTTTACCGAATAGACAGGGTGGGCGATTTGGGTATATTTGGTAGAAGGCAACGAATGATTGTCCGTTCTATTGATGCTGGTGATGAAGTCTTTGTAAGACAAGTGGCAAGAAAGGTATTTTTTGGTGGCTGGAGAAGAATACTCGACGAGCGCTTTCAAGTAAGTAATGATGCAGTGCCTATTGAGAATGCAACAGGAAGTGAACTAGGTATCGGGAAAGGTCTTAATCAGACGCTTTCTTTATGTACTTTTACTTTTTCACCAGAGGTAAAACTCGACGTCAGTGATAACTTCGTTCCCGTTATTAGTGCATTAGATATAAGAAACCATAATGGAAATCCTAATTATAATGTCCAAGCCAATAATTTGTTGTTTATTGATCCAAACACAGAAAATAGATATCGCTATCCACACCTGAAATATGTAAATCCTTACCAAATTACGCCTTTTGATGCAGTATTATGTATGGATATGAACAATGAACATGGAGTGAATACAGATCCAGAGTTTGATTTTATCAAAAGATTTTTTGTAATCGAAATTTCACCAGATACTTTAGAGCTACAAAATCAACGAATTGGACAATACATTAATAATTATCAAGTTGATTATGAGGCTACTAATTTAATAAAAGTAGGAAAAGAATTAAATTTTCGTTCTCCTTATGGTAATTTTATTATTGAAAATCAGAGTGAGGTTAAACTGCGAGCAGGCAACGCTATTATCTTTGAGCCAGGTACTTCAATAGAAACTGGCAGTACAGTTTCAGCGGAAATTTTAGTCCCGCCAGTTTGTAATAACTTACTTGCTCCATTTCCATCTTTTCTAATTAAAACTTCTGATTCTGATAAATCGAATTTAACAGTCGAAGCAAGTGAAAATAAATCGCAGTTTCTTGTAGAAATATATCCTAATCCTAGCAACGGGCATTTGAATATTCGTTGCGAGCAAGGAATATACGACATTAAGATTGTAGATTTATTAGGACGAATTATCTATGACAATTGCTTGAAGGCAGAATACTCTACTTTTGAAACTAGTGTTGATATAGCTCAACAAGGAATTTATATTGTTCAAATCCGAACAACCAACCATATCGTTCAAACCTATAAAATAAGTATCCAGCCATGAAAATAAAGTCATTGATTATATTTGTTCTAATAGCTCCTTTTTTGCTCCAGTCCTGCCTTCACGAAATTTTACCTGACAATACCTCTGTTGAAGGACGGGTGATTAACCTTGCTACCAAAGAGCCAGTGGCAGGCGTAGATGTTATAGTACGAGGCACTAGTCCTGCTTACAATGAGGTCAGTGCTAAAACTGATCAAGCGTTAAGAATGAGAACGGATAAAAATGGTCGTTTTTCGGGTCGTTTTCGTGCTCGAAGTCTTTTTGACTATGCTTGTCTTGTTGACCAAAAATCTACACCATTCGAGATATTTGATATTTCAAGGGAGAGAATCAAGGACATCGTTGATAAAAAAGATAATGAATTAGAGTTAGGAATTGTGTATTTGGGATATATCAAATTGAATATCTTAAATGTAAGTTGTAATCCTGATGTATGTCTTCTACTAAAGAGAAGAAACCAAGTAACTGGTAGTGAATTTACCCGAGATTACAAGTTAGCTTCCTGTGAGTCCTTTCTTAAAGGCGATTTCAACGAATTTCCACAAGGTATGCATTACTACACTTGGCAGTTGCTTGAAGGAACGCAAGTGGTTGAAGAGCATCAAGATTCTTTTTTGCTAACGCCTAGGGAGCGTAAGCTTTATGAGATTAATTATTAAGGATATATCACTTAAATAAACCTTCAAACTAACAAAATACTTGAGTACCAATAACGAAAGAATATTTGGATTGGATATTGTTCGTGCCTTAGCTATCTTGCTAGTGGTACTTGGACATGGGAGATTCATTCTTAATGATACCATTATAGCAGGATTTCCTAATTTTAGAATGATTGATGGTGTTGATATTTTCTTTGTATTGAGTGGATTTCTCATTGGAAGTATTCTACTCAAAACCATTGATAAAGCAGAAAAATTCACCTATAAGCAACTTTTCATTTTTTGGAAGCGAAGGTGGTTCAGAACTTTACCTAATTATTATCTTGTTTTACTGCTTAACTATTTGGTGGTTAAGTATGGGATGATCAAAGAAGATATATCGCAATTCAGTTTCCATTTTCTTACTTTCACGCATAATTTCAAAACACCTTTTTATGGCTTCTTTTGGGAATCTTGGAGTTTGTCGGTTGAAGAATGGTTCTATCTTATTACACCCGTTCTAATTTTTTTATTGTTAAAAGTCATACCTCCCAAAATAAGTTTTTTATTAGCTACACTATTTACCATTACTGCACCGCTTTTGTATAGAGTAAGTATCTATAATCCATATCTTGATGACTTTACTTGGGATATTCTTTTCCGCAAAACGGTATTGTGCAGACTAGACAGCATTGGTTATGGATTACTTGTCGCTTGGATTCATTATTACTTTCCATACTTTTGGCAGAAGATAAAAGTACCTGCTTTTTTAATAGGTATCGCACTTATCTTATTCATAACCAATTACAAATCGGATGTAAATTCCATTTACAAACAAATTACCTACTTTTCTTTAACTCCGTTTTCTGTTATGTTATTTCTGCCTATTGCAGAAAGTTACAAAGAAGGGAATGGTTTTATCGCTGCTTCAATTCGACATATTAGTAAGATTTCTTACTCCATGTATTTGATTAATTTAGCCTTGGTCGCGGAAGTCATTAGAGATAATTTTACGCCCAAAGGTGGCGCAGATGGCATTTTGAAGTACTTTTTATTTTGGATAATCGTTGTTGGAGTTTCTACTTTGCTGTATCGTTTTTTTGAAAAACCAATCATGGATTGGAGAGAAAAATCAATTAGCAGGATTTTTTTTCAAGGTAAATCATCTGCTTAGATTGAGTATTTTTCCTTATTTTGAATGTTGATCGTGATTTTCCTTCTTACTCTTTCTTGTCCAGCAACTTCCCGTTGCTGGACAAGTTTTTGAAAACACGCTCTATTTGTTGCTGCCCTAGAAAAAATTTTGCTGGACAACGGAAAGTTATCCAGCAAAAAGGTTATGCTTTAGTTTGCTTATCGTCAATTCATATTAGAAACGAATATTATAAGACAACGCAAAAATAGTACCCAACTGGCTGAAATGGTAGCCATCATAAGTCATTTGAGAGTAACGCTGGTTGAATGTAATCAAGTTAGAATTCGCTTTTAATGCAGCAGGGTCGTTCAATAATTTTTCGCCTTCGCTATTCACTGCTTTAAAGCTCCATTCTGGAAGAACATTGAGCAAATTATTAATGTTAAACCCTAAAGTAGAGCGCTTAGTTAGACTAAAATTAAACCCTAAATCAGTAACTACCTTAGGCTCAAACTCTGTGAAGAGGTTAGCGTCCAGACCTTGCTGGAAGAATGTCGTAGGACCGAACAAGGTGTTAGTTAAGTTAATAGCTAATTTACCAATCTCATAATCAATACCTAAAATAGCTTTGTATTGTGGACGTGAGGTGAAAAATAAGGCTTCTTGCGTAGCATTTGCTACCGATTGACCAGCACCTGCTACTAGCGCAGGATTTTTCACATCCCCAACACGCTCATTTACAAAGGTGTAGTTACCTGCCAAATTGAAGTCTATGTTTCCTGTACCTACTACAAGGTTGCGGTAGTTCAATACTACATCAAGACCTGCTGTTCTGGTATCTAATCCGTTCACGAAGAAAGACAAATCGGATAGATTGTTAGCTGCCAAAATACCATCCAAGGCAGTGTTTCCTTGTGCAGTAGCACCTATCTCTGTACTCAAAATAATACGATCGGTCAGAGCGATATTGTAGAAGTCAATCGTTGCACTGAAGTTGTTGTTTGGACGCAAACCTACTCCTAAAGTGATATTGGTTGATTTTTCTGGTTCTAAGCTAGGCAAACCTAATAGGCGCGCCTCACGAGATACGTTGCTCACTAAACCACCTACTTGAATACCTTGACCTGGCACGAAGCTGTACTGTGCCTTTTGTGTATAAATTTGGTGCAGCGTTGGCGCTTTAAATCCAGTAGATAACGAGCCTCGAAGCGTTACTTTGTCTTCCGCAAATTTATAACGGGAGCTAATTTTCCATACAAACGCATCGCCGAAGTCGCTATAATTTTCTAACCTCGCAGTGGCGTTGATTAAGAAATCGTCTGTTACATCCACTGCCACATCAGCATAACCACCGAAGTTGTAGCGGTTGAATTTACCCGAGTTACGAGGGTCGTTACCTGCAAAAGAGTCAGCACCACCATCTTCGTAAGAAGCCAAGTCGCCCTCAATGATAGTGAAGTTCTCTGACCTAAACTCAGAACCAAAAGCAAAAGCAAACTGCTCACTCAGGCGCTTAGTTACATCAATGTTACCTACATTGTGTGTAAAGCGCGTGCCACCTGGCTTAAAAATAATTGGTGAATTTTCGCGGTATTTGAAAGTACCATCTGGGTTTAATGTTCTATTTCGGTTGTGTGAACCACTTACAGTATAAGTTTGCTCATTACCTCCTGTGGTGAAACTTACGTCTGTAATCCAACCGTTTCGGTTAGAACGGAAACCCACTGTACCATTATAATCCTCCAAATCGCCTTCAAAAGTAGGTACATATCCGATATACTCGCCTCTAGGTCCGTTAGGAAAGAAATCCGCTAGGTAAGGAAAGCCATCTAATGTTCGCCAATAGGGAGTACGGTAATTGGCAAAACTGTTTACTTTTTTGTAAATGTACGCACCATTGGCATAAAACTCACCTGTTTCAGATACTTTTTTGCCTGCATTCAGGACAAATTTCATAGAGGTGGTTTCAGGCGAACCGTTGATGTTTCCTGCATCTGGGTACTGCGCCAAGAATGATCTAACCTGATTAATATCTGCGCCAAAATCGCCAGCTTCTCCTTCTGCGTCAACGGTACCCGGACGATTTGCCAACGCTACTTTTGAGAGGTCAATCGTATAATTTGCAAAACCGCCTTCTCCTAATTTGATGCCATTATTCAGCGCAATACCAAACATTTCTCCATCACCTTCGGAAGTAATGCCCGTTCTGAACGTTACACCACCTGCATCAGCATTGTTTTTCAGGATAATGTTCATTACACCCGCAATCGCATCAGAACCATATTGTGCGGATGCACCATCGCGCAAAATTTCGATACGTTCAATCGCATCAACAGAAATCGCTCCAATATCTGCACCTGTTTCACCACGACCTGGAGACGTTTGCGTGTAAAGCAAAGAGGACATGTTTTTACGCTTGCCATTAATTAAAATCAAAGTACGGCTAGGTCCCATGTTTCTGATTTCGTAGGGGTCTAACAATGAAGTCGCATCATTGACTGGTGTTTGCACCGTGTTAAAAGAAGGCACCCGATATTGCAATGCTTTGTCAAAAGAATTTTGACCTGTTACAAGCAAATCCTTTGCTGCCAATACATCCACAGGTAGTGGTGTGCTAGTGGACGACCGCGGCGCAGTACGAGAACCAACCACTACCACATCTTGAAGTGCGATACCTGCAACTAGCGTAATATCTAGTTTCCTATCCTCGCCTTCTGCGACTGTGAGATCAATTGTTTGTGTATTGTATCCTGTGTAGGAAACCGTTACTTTGTAACTACCTGCTGATGGTAGTTTCAAGGAGTACGTTCCATCCACATCAGAAACAGTACCTAGATTGCTTCTAGGAATGGTGATACTACCCGAGGTAATACTGATACTTGCACCAATAATGGGTCCTTCGTTATCCGTGACAGTACCCGATAAGGTTTGCGCCTGTGATGCAAATACAAATGCAACAAATAAGAGTGTAAACAATACGTTAATTAGCTTCATAAATTGATAATTGTTATGTGAAATAAAATTGAAAAGCCGAGTTGAAGGAGCGGAATTTAGCTCATTTTGAGTAGTAAGGTTACCTGCCTTTATTAGTCTCATCAGTTCTTTTTGTTAAAGTTTCATAACTGGTCGGCAATATAGTTTAATCAACAAATAAAACAATTTTTATTTCATTTTTTTTATGTAATAATTTCTTTTTTAACCTTAAACAAGGAACAATAACTTCAAAAAACGAGTTAAATTAAAATATAATTAAATTACTAATAACCAATGGCTTAGTAAAAAAAACTAAGTCAGAAACGTAAGTTTGAATACTTGATTTGCTTATCTTTTTTTAACACAAAATTTACATTAACATAAATTTACATAAATTACTTTTAAATAGGATTTATTTTGTCTTATAGCGTTGTTAGAAACTACCTAAAAGTAATGTCCCTTATCAAGAAAATGTTAAAATACATTTATTGATAGATTAAAAATCAGAATAAAATTTTTTTAATTTACTTATATGAGTATATTTGTTAAATTCATTTGAAATAAATTAAAAATTGTGTAAGAAACTTAACTTTTAAAACTTTATGCTTATGAAAACAGCACTCACTTGGAATGCACCAATGTACTCGATGCACTTATTCAAACCAATCTCCATTATTTGTTTCCTATCGTTCTTTGTCTTTGCGGCACAAGCGCAGGTAACAGGTAAAGTAGTAACTGGAGATGGAGAAGCACTTACCGGTGTAAGTATCTTAATAAAAGATAGTTCACAGGGTACTATTACAGATATAGATGGTAATTTTAGCCTTAACGGCGCTACACCGTCTAGTATTTTAGTGTTTAGCTACACTGGGTATAACACAACTGAAGAAACTGTAGGTACAAGAACAGTAATTAATGTAGTATTGGCTGAAAACAATGAATTACTGGATGAGGTAGTTGTGGTTGGTTATGGTACACAACGAAAATCTTCCTTAACAGGAGCAGTATCCAGCGTTTCTAGTGAAGACCTGAAAGCCTTACCCGTTGTAAGTTTGACTCAAGCAATACAGGGTCGAGTACCAGGGGTTCAGATAACAAATAACAGTAGTCCAGGTACAGAACCTATTGTTCGTATTCGCGGTGTGGGTTCAGTAAGTTTAAACCCCAATCCACTTTATGTAATTGACGGTGTTCCCGCTGGTGGTCTTAACAATATTGACCCCAAAGACATAGCATCGCTAGAAGTGCTCAAAGATGCTAGCGCTGCTGCCATTTATGGTTCAAGAGCTGCCAATGGTGTTATATTGATTACCACTAAAAAAGGGTCGGCAGGCAAAATGCAAGTCAATCTTGATAGTTACTACGGCACTCAATCTGTTTGGCGCACTTTAGATTTATTAAACAGAGAAGAATATATCCGTTATGGAACAGCCTTGCTTACTGCTTCTGGTCAGCCTGTACCAGAACGTTTTAACAATTTAAATACCCCTGTTTATGAAGGGGCAAGTAGTACTTTTGCACAGACAGATACAGACTGGCAAGATGTCATGTTCCGCAATGCAGCAATTACAGATAATCAACTCTCTTTTAGTGGCGGCAGTGACAAGTCACGCTTTTACACTTCTTTAAGTTATTTCAAACAAGAGGGTATTATTCCTTTTACTGATTACAGCCGTAGAAGTTTTCGTATCAACTCTGACCACAACATTAATAAATTGGTCTCTATTGGTCAAACACTCGTAATTTCTAGCGATCAGCAAACAGCCGAGCGCGATGGTGGTGGAAGAAGTATTGTGATGAATACCATGCGGATGATTCCTTATTGGCCCGTAAGAGACCCTACAAAACTGGGAGGCTTCAGTACAACAGCTCAAGGACTTGATGCAACAGATCCCGAAAACCCACTACGCGTGGCAGAGCAGGAACAGCAGTTCAGAACCAATAATGGAACAAAACTGATTGGTACGATATACACAGACATCAACATTACAAGTTGGTTAAAATACCGTTTTACAGCAGGTTTGGATTACTCCTTGAACCGCTTTAATGATTTTTTACCGATATATGATGATGGAAACCGCTCTCGCCCATTGGCACAACTTCAGGATGACCGCAACCAATTTGTCTCAACTGTTTATACCAATGCCCTTACTTTTGAAAAGCGTTTTGGACAGCACTTTCTTAATGTGTTGGCGGTTGGTGAGCGACAAGATTCTGAATTTCGTGGCTTAAGCGCAAGCGGACAGCGACCAGATAACAACATTCAGGTGCTTCAAGGTATCTCTAATCCAGCAGTTAATTCTTCATTATTTGAGAATACCCTGCTTTCTTACGTTGGACGTATTAACTATGAATATGGTGGTAAATACCTTCTAGGGGCTTCTGTACGCCGAGATGGCTCCTCAAAGTTCGCTCCTGGTAGAAAATGGGGTACTTTCCCATCTATATCTGCAGGTTGGAGAATAAGTGAAGAAGCGTTTTTGAAAGATAATACTTTGATTAGTGAATTAAAGATTCGCGGTAGCTGGGGACAATCTGGATATAACGCATTGGGCGATTATGAGTGGCAGCCCCTTATTCAGGCAGACAACACCCTATATCCTTTCGGCAACAACCCAACGTTGGGTTCTTTTTTTAATCAGTTAGGAAATACAGATCTTAGCTGGGAGGTAACAACTGCTATTAACTTGGGACTTGATGTCTCTTTCTTAAACAACAAAATGTACTTCACCGCTGAGTACTATAATAGAGAAACAGATGGATTACTACTTCGCGTACCTATTCCGGAATCTATTGGGTTTTCTTCTAGCCCACTTGCTAATGTAGGTAGTATGCGTAACTATGGCTTTGAAGCGTCTTTAGGGTATAACCATAGCAGTGCTAAATTTAACTGGAGTCTTGCAGGTATGTTTGATCTCACACGCAACGAAGTATTGAGTCTTTCCACTGCAAATGCTACTATTGATGCAGGAACAAACTCAGATTTTGGAGGATTTTCTATTACTAGAACACAAGAAGGGCAACCGATTCAATCATTCTTCGGTTGGCAAGTCGCTGGTATTTTCCAATCGCAAGCCGAAATTGATGCGCTAAACGACAAAGCACCTGGTGGCTTTTTTCAGAATGACAAAACAGCACCTGGAGATATTAGATTTGTCGATTTGAATGGCGATGGCGAAATCAACGCAGACGACCGCACTTTTTTAGGTAGCTATATTCCTAAGTTTTCTTATGGATTGAATTGGAATGGTAACTATAAAAACTTTGATTTCAACTTATTCCTTCAAGGTGTTCACGGAAACAAAATTTACAACGGGACAAAAGTAATTGGACAAGGTATGCTACGATTGTTTAACGCCTCAACAGATGTACTGAGCGCATGGACACCACAAAATACAGATACTGATGTACCACGCGCTATCAGTGGAGATCCTAACCAGAACTCTAGAACATCGGATCGTTTCTTAGAAGATGGTTCTTATCTTCGCATTAAAAATCTTAGCATTGGTTATACTATTCCTGTTGACAAGATTGGCGGATTAACAAACGGCTTCGTTAGTAGAATTAGAATTTACGCATCTAGTCAGAACCTCTTAACGTTCACTAAATATACAGGATACGATCCAGAAGTTGCTTCCAGATTTGGAGCGTTATTGACTCAAGGGATTGACTATGCGCAATTTCCACAAGCAAGAACTTTTACCGTAGGCCTAAATATTGGATTCTAATTAATTTAATTTAAAAACTAAAAAAAATTATAAAAAATGAAAAAGATTCTTATAGCCTTTAGCATACTATTTTTTGGTATTACTATCGGATGTAACGAAGCGGATTTAGATAAAATTAATCCTAATGGAGTTACGTTTGATACTTACTTCAATAATGCAGATGAATTACTTTCTGGTGTGAATGGTATTTATGCTTTGGTTCATTCTAATAGCTTGGTCTCCAGAGAATGGTTTTTTACCCACGATTTGCGGAGCGATGAAATGGCTTCAGGTGGCGGTCAATTAGAAACTCCTAGAAATCAACTCCTTATAGGTGTTCATGACCCAGGAAATAGCTTAATCAACTCTATTTGGAGAGGCTGGTATCGCACGATCCACCGAGCAAATGTAATTATTAACAAAGCTCCATCTGTTATTGACATCAACGAAGGTTTACGCAATCGCTTACTTGGCGAAGCTCGATTTCTGCGTGCTTGGGCATATTACGAAATTGCTACATTTTTTGGAAACGCGCCTATCTACCTTGATTTCGTAACAACGGTAGAAGGCTCGCTAGGCAGATCGCCACAAAATGAGGTATATGCCGTATCTATTGACGACCTTAAATTTGCTCAGGAAGTGCTTCCGGCCGATTATGATAGTAAAGACAAAGGAAGAGCTACGAAAGGTGCTGCTCAAACCTTACTAGCACGCGTTTATCTTCAATTAGGCGATTACAATTCAGCAAAAGCAGAATTAGAAAAGGTAGTAAATTCAGGTATTTATTCTTTAGTTGATGATTATTTGGATTTGACAAATGAAGAAGGAGAATTTAATGCAGAGTCTATATTTGAAGTAGTTTTTGCGCCTTCTGGTGGAGCTTACAACTGGGGAAGTGATAGCGATGGACAAGCCATTCAAGAGGAAACTGTGAGAACGCAAGAATATTCTGCAATAGGTTGGAGAAACGTAATTCCCTCTAACAAAATTCTTAATACTTATGAGCGCACTTCTAAGGGAGATGCCAAGAATGACCCACGCTACAATTTCAGCTACTGGCTAGAAGGTGATATTTTCAACAATGGCAATAGTGTAATGACATCTGATAGAATACAGGGGAATACCTCTATTGTAGATGGTGTAGAGCAAAAAGTATCCTGGCGGAAATATTCTGTTCTATACAAAGTGGATGCGGGCTACGCTACCAGTGGTATCAACCAACGCATTATGCGCTATGCAGATGTACTACTAATGTTGGCAGAATGTGAGAACGAATTAGGCAACTCAGGTAGAGCAATTCAACTGGTTAACCAAGTAAGAGCCAGAATCTCTGTGGAGATGCCTCCAATTCCTACTGCAAATATTCCAGCAGGAACTCAAACAGAAATAAGAAAAGCCGTTCAACGCGAGCGCATGATAGAGCTAGCTGGTGAACAAGTCCGTAACTTCGATATTCTTCGCTGGAGAAAGCATGGAAAGCTGGATGAAGAGCCAATTTCTTACTTCATAGCGAATAAGCATGAGCTATTGCCTATTCCACAATCTGAAATTGACAACAATCCAAAAATGTCTCAAGTAGATCAGAATCCTGGCTATTAATGCACTTAAATTTTTAGACTCAAGAATACGTTTTGTACTTTTCGTATAAAGCGTATTCTTTTTAAGAATGCAAAAAATTAAGTTCACCTTTTTATTTACATTTATGCGTTCCCTCTGTAATGAAATATATTATACTTTCCATCGTAATCTATCTTTTGCTCCTTACTTGCACCGAAGATAAAACCCATTTATTCAAAAAATTGGATGCTACTTACACAGGTATTTCCTTCCGCAATGATTTAATAGCTAATGATTCGTTAAATGCTTTTAACTTTACTAATTTCTACAACGGCGGTGGAGTAGGAATTGCAGATTTCAATAACGATGGCTTACCAGATATATGCTTTACCGCCAATCAAAAAGCACCTGAACTTTATATCGGTAAAGGAAAACTACAATTTGAAAAAGTAAACAACAGTGGACTGGTTCACAAAGGTTGGGTTACAGGAATAAGTATTGTTGACATTAACCAAGATGGGTGGATAGATATTTATCTTTCCGTAGCGGCACACCCTACTCTAAAACACACCGCTAACCAACTCTATATTAATCAAAAAACAGTAATCCCAAGTTTTAAGGAGCAAGCAGCAGAATATGGGCTTGCCTATGTAGGGTTTACTACGCAAACTGTTTTTTTTGATTATGATTCGGACGGCGATTTGGATGCCTTCTTACTAAACACCGCACCCGATTACAGTAATCCTAATCAATTGAGACCTGGCGTGCATGATGGGACACATCCCTCTACAGACAAACTCTTCAAAAACTTAGGTAAACAAACCGATGACACTTATCGCTTTGAAGATGTTTCGATGGAAGCTGGTATCCGTTACGAAGGTTTAGGCCTAGGAGTAGCCCTTGCCGATTTCAACCAAGACGGTTTTATTGATATTTACTGCTCTAATGATTTCCAAAGCGACGATGTGCTTTACCTCAATCAAGGTGATGGCACCTTCCGTAATGTTATCAAACAAGTCGTAAAACATACCAGTCTGTACGGTATGGGGATTGATGTGGCAGATATCAACAACAATTTGCAACAAGATATTTTCCAATTGGATATGCTACCTGATAACAGTGAAAGGCAAAAACAAATGATTGCACGCAGCGATTACGACAAAAAAAGCCTCAGTGTTTCCCCACAATATGGTTACCATTTGCAGTATATGCGTAACACTTTGCAGGTAAATCAAGGCGTAATTGATAATTTACCTTATTTTAGTGAACAAGGTTTGATGTACAATATCGCTATGACGGATTGGAGTTGGAGCGTCCTGATTGCGGATTATGATTTGGATGGCTGGAAAGATGTTTTCATCACAAATGGCTATCGAAAGAATGTTACAGATTTAGATTTCATCAACTACAATCAACACCAAAATATGTTTGGTGATACCCAAAGCCAAGAACAAAACCGCCAACAATTTTTGGAAGCCATACCTGAAATTGAACTGTCTAATTATGCGTTCAAAAACATTCCGAATAAAAGTTTTCAAGACGTTTCAAAAAAATGGGGTGTCCAAGAATTATCTTACTCCAACGGCGCAGCTTATGCTGACCTTGATTTGGATGGAGATCTCGATTTAGTTATCAACAATATTGACGACGATGCTTGGATTTATGAAAACCAAAGCACCAACAAAAATTACCTTAAAGTCGCTTTCAAAGGTGCAGCGGGCAACTTGGAAGGCATCGGGGCAAAAGTACAACTTTGCACAAATAATACTTGCCAAATGTATCAATATTTTCCTACACGCGGCTATTTGTCCAGCATGAACACACCATTGGTTATAGGTTTAGGCGAACAAAAAAAAGTAGATCGCCTTGAAATCACTTGGAGTAGTGGCAAAAAACAAATCATAGAAAATGTGGAAGCAGGTCAGTTGTACTATTTTGAGGAAGCCGATGCAACAACAATAAGCCCCCCAGCCAAAACGCAAACACAGCCACTATTTAAGAAAAAAAATAACCTCTTGAATTACACGCATCAAGCATCGGATTTTGTTGATTTTCGCCAAACGCCAACATTGCAGAAAATGCTCACGCGCAATAGTCCTGTTCTTGCGCAAGGTGATTTTAATGGCGATCAACTTACCGATATGGTCATTGGCGGCACTTATCGCGGAAGTCCCACCGTTGTTTACTATCAGCAACCGAATGGCAATTTCCTTCCCACCGATACGCTAACGACATCCATTACAGTTGGCGACATCGCTATATTGGATACGAACCAAGACGGTATTCAAGATATTTTTCTTGTTCCTGGAGTCAGTGAACGCCCCATCACCGCAGAAAAAGCGTACCAACCCTTGCTGTTTTTAGGCACTAAAAATGGATTTGTACTTGATGAACGACTACCTAATTTAGCCATTTGCTCAGAAAGCATACTGGTAGAAGACTTAAATTCAGATGGATTTATAGACTTGCTAATAGGGGGTGGCTACCTTCCTAATACCTACCCCAATCATTGTCCCAGTGTTTTATTAACTGTAAAAGATGGGAAATTTAATGAAGTGGACGTGTCATGGTTACCTAAAAACATGGCTATTAAAGATATGGTAGCACTTGATGTGGATAATGATGGCGATAAAGATATTTTATTAACAGGACATTGGGAAGGCATAAAACTGTTGCGAAATACTGGCACTACTTACGTCCTAGAAGACCTGAACCTGCCCAAAGGATGGTGGAATTGCATTCAAGCAGCAGACTTAGATGGTGATGGCGATTTAGATTTAGTATTAGGTAATGAAGGGTTAAATACGATTTACAAAGCCACGTCCAAGCAACCTGTTACCTTACTAGCCAAGGATTTTAATCAAGATGGACGCATAGATCCTATTTTTGGAATATTCTTAGCCAACAAGGAAGTTCCTATTCATCCACTTGGAACACTTACTGAACAAATCGTTCAATTCAAAAAGCGATTTACGCAGTTCAAATTATATGCTACAACCGATTTGCAAAATCTTTTTACTGCAACAGAGCGCAAAAATGCTCAACATCTACAAGTTACTGAACTTAGGTCGGGCATTGCTATCAATGACGGAAAAGGCAACTTCACCTTTCAGCCTTTGCCCTTTGCCGTGCAGCAAGCTCCAACCAACGACTTACTTATCTACGATTTCAACGCAGATGGTATCTTAGACCTACTTTTGGTTGGAAATTTTTATCCCAACGAATCTATTTTTGGTCAAAGCGATGCGTCTTATGGCAACTTATTACTCGGCAAAGGAAACCTTGCGTTCGAGCCACATCCCATCACCAAAACTGGTTTGTACTTGGATGGCGATATGCGAAAAATCTTATTACTTCCTCAGCAAAAGTTGCTTATTGCCACTCAAAATCAGGGAGCGGTGATGACTTTTTCTTTTGAATAAAAGTTTAGTTTATCAAAATTGAATAACATAAACGTAAGTTAAATCAGACGCTTAACTCAAGATTCTAAACAGCCAAAAATATAAGAAAAATGTGCTTCAGCCCATCTCGACAAAATAGCATATTGGGCTAAAGCCCAATATGCTAAACCTCTTATTTTAGTAGTACCAACTCCCCCATGTCAAAAGCGTTTCGTTCGTTGTTGTCCTCTGTTATGGTGTAGCGAATATGCCATACATACACGCCATTGGTGGCAATTTGACCGTTGATAAAACCACTCCAACCTTGCTCTAAATTATTCGATTGAAAAACAAGCGTTCCCCAGCGGTCAAAAATTTGAAGGTCATATTGAATGAAATCACAATTTGGGTAGGGTCTAAACACATCATTAGCACCATCGGCGTTAGGAGAAAAAACGTTGGGAATGTATATTTCACAGCGTTGACATTCCGTTACAACTACCTCATCAGTTATGGTCTCGCACTCATTTTGAATGGTCACAAAATAGCGACCCGCTGCTTTGACTTCCAATTGAGATTTATCCGAACCATCTTGCCACTGATAGGTGGCTAATTGCTGCCCAGCATCTAAAATTAGGCTTTGCCCGTTACAGATAATTGGGTCTTCTCCTAAATCAAGCGTCAGTCGTTCCAATTGATTCACCGTAACACTATCTGTTGCTGTGCCACAATCGTTAGCCACTGTTAATGTGTAAACGCCTGTTGCTCGAACTTCAAAACGAGCATTGGCACTACCATCCTGCCAACGATAATTTACATTCTCCTGATTTACAGCCAACACTAAGGTTTCGTCTGGGCAGATGGTTCTGTTTGCGCCTAAATCTAAGGTTGGTGGAAACGCCACAGTTACCTCCAGTGTATCTCGATGTGTAAAGCATTCATTGTTCGCTTCCAGCCAGTAAAAGCCTGCTTGATTGACGGTAATTTGACGATTCGTTTGTCCATTTGACCAACGATAATCCACTTCGTTTATATTAGCTTCTAGTAGCTGCGATTCCCCTTCACAAAGACGAATGTTGTCACCTAAATTCAATTCAAAATCATTAATGACATTAATCGTAATCTCATCACTAGCAGTGCCACAGCGATTGCTCAAAGTTACTGCATAAACGCCCGCCATGTTCACCTCAAAAGTAGCTTGATTGCTGCCATCTTGCCATTCATAAGCTACCCCCGTTTGTTGAGCATCCAAAAGTAGCGTTTCGCCCTCGCAGAGTGTGCGGTCAGTACCCAAATCAACTGTGGGTGGACTAAGGTACGTTACGGAAACAGAATCGGTTCGGGTAAAACAAATGTTGCTCACTTCCACCCAATAAATGCCTGAATGATTGACAGTCATAGCATTGCCTGAATGACCATCCTGCCAACGGAAATTAACATTTTCTAAATTGACTGATAACTCAAGTATTTCTTCTGCACAAAGTGCCTTGTTTTCGCCTAAATTCAATTCAAAGTCAGGTATAGTAGTTACCTTTACTTCACCGCTAGCCGAGCCGCAAGTGTTGGAAATAGTAACAGCATAAGTTCCGGGTTCATTCACCGTCAAAATAGGAGCAGTGCTGCCTGTATTCCAAATATAATTTGCTCCAAAGTGGGTAGCATCCAGTGTTAAAGTTTCGCCCTCGCAAAGCTGCCTATCGCCACCTAAATTAACCTGCAAATTATTGCCTTCCGCATACATTACCGTAATCAAATCTTGCCCTACCCTGCACCCATCTGTAACAGTAACTGCATAAACACCTTCTTGGGTAACAGCAATAATGGGCGTAGTTGCACCATTTGACCACAAATAATTTGCTGTTGGTGAGGCTAC
>DAITMC010000044.1:14279-19310 GCA_036835365.1 Saprospiraceae bacterium | reverse complement strand
TTCAAAAACAGCAATTTTTGAAATTCCTAGACTTTGAGGAAGGTCATAATAAGGCAATCGTGGTAAATAACTACGATTTTTACAAAGATATGAATGTACTAGATTTCCTACGAACAGTTGGTAAAACATTGACAGTCAACTACATGATGACTAAAGAATCTGTAAAAAAAAGAATAGAAACAGGCATTTCCTTTACCGAATTTAGTTACCAACTGCTGCAAGGTTATGACTATCAGTATCTTTTTCGGCAACATGCTTGCACGCTTCAGATGGGTGGCTCCGACCAATGGGGTAATATCACTTCTGGAACAGAATTTATTAGAAGGAACTTGAGTGAAAAAGCCTATGCACTAACCACTCCTTTGCTTACTAAGGCAGATGGCACGAAGTTTGGTAAATCGGAACAGGGCAACATCTGGCTTGACTCAAAAATGACTTCTCCTTATCGTTTTTATCAATTCTGGATTAATAGCGATGATAGAGATTTGGCTAAGTTCATGCGTTACTTCAGTTTAAAATCGAGAGAACAGATTGAAGCCTTAGAAACGGAATACAACAACGACCCTCAAACGCTCAAAAAGATACTGGCAGAAGAACTGACCATTAGAGTTCATTCAAAAGAAGCCTACGATTCTGTGCTGAATGTGAGTGATTTGCTCTTTGGCAAACAGACCAATCGCCATCAATTACTTTCCCTAAATGTAGAGGAATTAGCAACAGTTGCTGAAGAGATACCGAGTTTTAAAATAGAAAAATTATTGATTACCAAGGGTATAAGTATTGTAGATTTACTTTCAGAAGCCACCAGTATTGTTGCTTCTAAAGGAGATGCTAGAAGAGCCATTAAAGCAAATGCTATTGCAGTGAATAAAGAAAAAGTGAGTAACCACGAAACTGTTGTAAACCACGAATCCTTATTACATGGTCGTTACATCATGGTAGAAAACGGAAAGAAGAACAAATATTTATTGGTGGCGGAGTAAATTCATTGGCTTTCCCAAAATTTAATTTTTTCAGGAAAGCCAATGAAGCACAACTATTAATCTAAAGATTGATTCATTGCCTCGGCAGCGTCGGCTAGTTCTTGGTATTCTTCTGGTGTCAATCCGTCCATACAATAATGAATCGGATTCACTTTTTTACCCATATAAATTACTTCGTAATGCAAATGAGGTGCAGTAGAAGTACCTGTGTTTCCTACCTTTCCAATAGTTTGCCCCTTTAGCACTTTATCCCCTACTTTCATATCTACTCTTCCCATATGCGCATAGAGCGTTTTGTAACCATGACCATGATCTATAATTACATAATTGCCATAACCTGTCGTTTTCTTTTCTACTTCTACAACCTTTCCCTTACCAGTAGCCTGTATATCTGTGCCTGCTGGTGCTGTAAAATCTAATCCAAAGTGCATTTTTCGCACTTTGTGGATAGGATGCACACGCATTCCAAAACCAGAAAGAATAGTGATGTTTTTCTTTAGTTTATCTTCTCGAATGGGCTTTATAGAAGGAATGGAAGCCCAAAAGTCTTCCTTGTTTTTAGCTTTCAGCATAATAGAATCTAAGGATTCTGACTGAATTGCTAATTGTCTTTTTAATTTCTCGGATTTTTCTAGTGCTGCGGATAGTAATTTACCGCTGTTGGTTAGTTTACTGATGTCCATGTTTCTGTCTTGACCACCGACACCACCTTCCCAAATGCCTTTGTCAATAGGATTCATACCAAAAATCATGCGGTGTGCATTTGCATCTCGCTGCTGAATACTTTGCAGCGCCATACTCATTTTATCAATATTACCTGCTAATTCTTGAATTTGAAGATTCAATTCATTGATTTCTGCCTGTTGTTGTTGTTCCCTTTGAGAAGGAAAAACCTTATAAATAACGAGTGAAAATAAGAATCCCGTTACGATGACAACAGAAAACATGGATATAGATTTTATCATCTTTTGACTCCAAGTTTCTACTACTTTTTCATAACGAAGTGTCTGAGTGTTGTAAATGAACTTTTCCCTAGCCATGTTGATTTGATTGTCTTACAAAATTGTTTTTTGTTCTTTAAGTGTTTTTCACCTAAAAGTTAGGTATTCACTGGGACTTTGGATACCGTTTAGATTATGCAGCAGTGCAAAGATAGTATTTAGATTGAATTATCCAAAGGAAATAGAAAAAAACCGGCGCTGTTCCTATTTAATGTGTGTTAAAGCACAATGTATAGGCAGTAGAAAAAAATAAAAGCTTACACATTGCAACGAATTTACCAAAAAAATCTACATGATTTGTGCCAAAAAAGTGTACTAATAGCTACCTTTGACTGCTTTTAAAGAACAGCAACTGCTATCAATAATTTGGACGGAGTTGTTGTTGCACTAAATAAAATATAAAACGACCAAGCAATGACTCAGACGATGACTTCTAAGGCAATCCGACAACAATTCTTGGATTTTTTTGAATCCAAAAAGCATAAAATTGTTTCCTCAGCACCTATTGTCAATAAGAACGATCCGACTTTAATGTTCACTAATGCTGGGATGAACCAATTCAAAGATTTCTTTCTAGGTAATAAAATTCCTGACAACAGAAGAATTGCTGATACCCAAAAATGCTTGCGCGTTAGTGGAAAGCACAACGACCTTGAGGAAGTAGGTATTGATAGTTATCACCATACGATGTTCGAAATGCTTGGTAACTGGTCTATTGGCGATTATTTTAAGGAAGAAGCCATTAACTGGGCTTGGGAATTGCTGACTGAAGTTTATGGTTTAGAAAAAGATAGACTCTATGTTTCAGTTTTTAGAGGAGACGAAGCGGATAAATTACCTATGGATGAGGAAGCCATCGCCTTCTGGAGTAAGTGGGTGGCGGAAGACCGTATTTTGAAGTTCGGCAGAAAGGAAAATTTCTGGGAGATGGGTGATACTGGACCTTGTGGCCCTTGTTCTGAAATTCATGTTGATTTGCGTAGCGATGAAGAAAGAGCTAAACTAGATGGAAGTGTTTTGGTCAATGCCGATCATCCTCAAGTGGTAGAAATTTGGAATTTAGTGTTTATCCAATTCAATAGAAAAGCGGATGGCTCACTAGAACCGCTACCAGATAAGCACGTTGATACAGGTATGGGGTTTGAACGCCTGACTATGGCACTTCAACGCAAAACTTCTAATTACGACACGGATATTTTTACGCCTTTTATTGATTTTATTTCAAAAACATCAGGAAAACCCTATACTTTCCGATACGACTTGGAGGCAAAATCAGACATTGCTATGCGTGTAGTGGCCGACCACTTGCGAGCGGTAGCCTTTACTATCGCAGATGGTGAAATGCCTAATAACACTGGGGCAGGTTATGTCATCAGGCGAATACTTCGACGTGCTGTTCGCTACTATTATTCCTTTTTGGACATCAAAACGCCTTTTTTGCATACGCTAATCCCACTTTTGGCTAGTGAGTTTGAGCATGTTTTTCCAGAATTAAAAGCACAAGAAAATTTTGTTAAAAAGGTAATCTTAGAAGAAGAGAAATCCTTTTTACGCACATTGCAAGACGGACTTAGCCGATTTGAAAATATTGAAGTTGAAGACAAGGTTATCAATGGTGAAGCAGCCTTTGAATTGTACGATACTTTTGGATTTCCAATTGATTTAACGCGACTATTAGCCTCCGAAAAAGGACTTAAAGTAGATGAAGTTGGGTTTGAAAAAGCATTAAAAGCACAAAAAGAACGCTCCAGAGATGATGCCAAAAAAGAAGTTGGCGACTGGACAACGCTAGTAGCTGACCCTAGTGTTAGTTTTGTAGGCTATGACTGTCTTCAACTAGATTTTGCCCGCATGGTGAAGTATAGAACAGTGAAATTGAAAAAAGGAGAGGAATTTCAGATTGTACTCAACAAAACACCTTTCTATCCGGAAGGTGGCGGACAAGTTGGAGATACGGGATTACTTTTCTTTGGCACAGAAAAAATTCCTGTGTTGGACACTAAAAAAGAGAATGACCTTATCATTCACGTCGTAAAAACATTGCCAAGCAGCATGGAAGCTCCTGTAAAAGCAGAAGTGAACAAAGGGAAACGTGAATTGACGGAAAATAATCATTCGGCGACGCATTTACTGCAAGCTGCTTTGCGCCAAACGCTTGGCACACATATACAACAAAAAGGCTCACTGAATAATGAAAAATACTTGCGCTTTGACTTCTCACATTTTCAGAAGATGACGGAGGAGGAAATTGAACAAGTAGAAAAAATTGTCAATCAGAAGATTAGAGAAAATATTCGTTTGGAAGAAGCCAGAAATATTCCGTTAGAGGAAGCTCGACAAGCAGGAGCAACCATGCTTTTTGGAGAAAAATATGGCGATACAGTGCGGATGATTACTTTTAATGCTAATTTTAGTCGGGAATTGTGTGGAGGATGCCATGTCAATGCCACAGGTGAAATTGGCTACTTCAAGATTGTCAGTGAAAGTGCTGTGGCTGCTGGTGTGCGTCGTATTGAAGCCATCACTGCCCAAGCAGCAGAAGCGTTTATCAATGAAGAATTAAGAGAACTGAACCATATTAAACAATTGCTGAAAAACCCCAAAGAAGTCAGTAAAAGCGTTGAAGCGTTACAAGAAGAAAATAAGAAACTACAAAAGCAAATTGAGGAAATGATGTTAGCGCAGGCTAGTAGTTTACAATCTTCTTTAAGGCAGCAATTTGTCAACAAAAATGGTGTTAATTTCTTGGCAGCAAAAGTACCTATCACTGATACTAAAGTGCTGAAAACATTAGCTTATAACCTAGAAAGAGAGATAGGTAATGCCGTAGTGGTATTCGGAGCAGCTATCGAGGATAAACCTCAGCTAATGGTTACTATTAGTGAAGCCCTCACGAAGGAAAAGCAATTACATGCAGGCAATATGGTGCGAGAGTTGGCAAAATCCATTAAAGGCGGTGGTGGTGGACAAGCATTCTTTGCGACAGCAGGTGGTACAGATGCCGAAGGATTGGATGAAGCCATTGCTAAGGCTATCGAAATGATTTA
>DAITMC010000044.1:0-14179 GCA_036835365.1 Saprospiraceae bacterium | reverse complement strand
TTCTTCTGGCATGGATTTGATTCGCTGAATATAGCGTTCCATTTCTGCCCTATTTGTAATTTTTCGTTTCATTGTTTTAATATTTCAAAAGTATCATTTACCAATAGCAGCTTCTACTTTGACGATTATATTCACGGCATCATCGTAGTCTTTTTGCATAGCTTCTACGTTATCCTTCCTAGCAAAAATTGCCATTTCACAAGTTTGCATCAAGTTCATAAACTGTTCAATTTCAGATTGAGGCACTTTTAATGAGGCTAGTCTATCAGCTACATTATGTTTGGTTAAAGCCGAATTGGTAATATTCAATTTATCGTTCACATAACTCAATAACGCTTTCGATACTTCATCATAGAATGCTCTGCTGCTTTTAGTTTGTAGATGTTCTTTTGCTACTTGTAGGTGCTTTTGCGCTAATCTTTGAGCCTGCCGACTTTTTAACACCAAAGGATCTATTGCTTCCTGCTGCTTTTGTACTCGTTTGTAAACCATTACACCAAACAGCAATAACATAGGCATTCCCATCAATCCCCAAAAAGTAGGCGTGCCATAAAAAAAGGCAGATGGTTGTCGTAAGTTATTGATAGACTTGATATGTCGAATATCATTCTCTAAAGTCGTGATAGGGGCAGTACTTAAATTTTTGACCGATGTACCTTGACGAATATTAACGACGTATGGCTCACTTGAGGGAGTAACATAAACTTCTTGCTTGGGGTCGAAGTAAGAAAATGGGACTTCAATGCTATAATTTCCTGCTTGCTTGGGCAGCACCACATATTCAAATATTTTTCTTCCCTGAAATTCATCACCCGCCTCTTGCATAAATTCTTCTTTGACTTTTGGGTCATATACTTCAAAATTTTCTCCTAAATCTAATTTTGGTGCTTGAATTCTTTTCAAATCACCATTTCCTGTAATCGTAAGTTGAATGGAAAGTGCATCATCCGTAGAAATATCTGTATTCGGAATATAAACAGCATAGGTAAATTCACCGACTGCTCCCGAAAAAGAATTTGGGGCATTCGACGGCAAAGGCAATACCTCAATAGTGGTCGGTTCAGAAGTAATATTTAGCCGAGTCATATCTGGAGCAAATAAAAAATCTCTAGGGTCGCGTAGTCTTCCTTTGACAATACCCACTTGCATTTCCATGGCGCCAATTGTTATTCTACCTGCCTGTTGAGGAAAAAGGGACATTCGCCTCAATATTTTTGTGGTGTAAGTCGTTCCTTCGACTACTTCTTGGGTCGCATTAGAAAGGAATCGGCGCAATTCCTCTGCATAAAAGCCCTGATAGTCAGGCTCTATCAATATATTATAGCTATTGACATTAGTGATGGTGTACAGTTTATAATTTACAGGTATTTGTTGACCAACATAAATCTTATTCACTGGAATTTCTACTGCTAAAAATACTTCTTGCCCATTGGCTTTTGGCCTATTTACTGCTATTTTAGAGCGTTCTTCCAGCACTTCAATGCGGAGCGGTTCTGTTTTTAGCAATTTTCCATCTGCTTTCACATTAGCACTGCCAATGGTGAGCATTCCTGTCTTTGTGGGTTGCAAAATATAGCTAAAGGTAGTTGTGCTAGAGTACTCACCATTGATAATGGAAGTACTCATGGAGCGATTAGGTCCACCCATAATGCGGAAACCATTAAAAGTTGGTGGCTGGAAATCAGATGCTCTGGCATTAGTAAGTATAAATTGTACCTCAAAATAACTATCCAGCGCCGTTTGTTTTGTGTCAGTTTGCGCTTTGAATATCACTTGCGCAAAGCACCAATGTGCCATTAAAAACAAGATAATACTTAGGGCAAATCTTTTCATTGTTGTATCAGCTATTGCGTTTTGGGTATTGAGCTTTAAGGATTGGATGCTAGATTTTGACTTAACTGTTAGCTTATTCAATCTTTCGCTAATTCGTATGTTCAAAACGTAATAGCCAAAATTTAGTACCCAATCTTTATCTTTATTTTCCTTCTTTTAATGTTTGAACATACTTTTCTACCAAAGATTTATAGTATGGCTTTAAGTTAGGGGAAATAGTTTGATAAGGTTTTATTTCCTGTTCGCGTTTTTTCAAGTATTCTTCTAGCGAAGGTGGTATTTGGCGCGCTATGTCCGTAGGTCGCTCTGCTTTACGCTGGTTTTCATATTCTTTTTCTCGCTCTGCTTTTTCGTGCTCTAACAAGCGCGTCAAGATTTCTGCTTGACGTTTTTGCATTTCATTGGTTAATTTCTTGTTCACCAATTCTGTCTCAATCTTATCCATTTGCTGGATAGCATCTTCCAATTCTTTACTGCCTTTACCACTTTCGCTTAATTGGCGCTGCTTTTCTTTAAGTGCTTGGCGCAATGCTGCTTGGCGAGCCGCCATTTGGGCAAATTCTTTACTACCTACCTTGCCTCCGCCGTCCATTTTCTGTTTCATTTCCCTCATTTGTTCATTCAACTGTTGCTGCCCTTCTGAAAGCTTATCTTGTGGTTGGCTACCTTTTTTACCTTTGCTCCCTGGATTCGTACACATTTGCGCACCAGGCATAGAATCGGACATCTGTTGCTGCAACTGCTCCAAAGTTTCACTAAGTATCAATGCCAAGTCATTAATATTTTTCATCGCTCGCTGCTGATATTCGGCTGCACGAGGTTTTCTGCGCTCTTCTAAATCTTCCATAGCAGTTTTCATGCTGCGCTTTACCTCCGCTACTTTATCGTTTACAAAAGATTCAATTTGAATAACACGCTTACTCAAAGCAGTTAAACTATCCTCAATTAAACGAAAATCATCTTTGAGTTTGAATTGTTTTTGTACCAATTCTACATACTTCGGAGTAGTGACATCAATTGGCGTAAGTTGCTTCATTACATCTTCTTGATCAAAAGAAAGCTGAACTAGGTTTTCTAGCAATTGACGCAAATCTTCCAAGTTTTCTTGCATTTCCTCCATTTCATTGGATTCCATTTTCTGTGCCATTTTTTGTGCAGCTTTGCGCATTTTTTGTGCAGCACTTTTCTGCGATTTAGCTGCTTTTTGGTTTTGTTGTTCTTGAAGTTGCTCTTCACTATCTTCCATATCCTGCTCAATATCTTCAAGGTCTTCCTCCATATCGCCTAAGTCTTGCTTGCGCTCTAGTTCTTCGTTTTTCTTTTCGATATTGTCCATTTTTTCTTGTGCCTTTTCAAAAGCCTTATTCAGTTCTTCTTGTTTTTGCTGAAGTTCTTCTTGTTTTTGCTGTTGCTGTTGTTCACTTTGCTTATTTTGGTCTTTAGCTTGTTGCTCTGTTTCTTCACTTAACTGCTCTTGTTCTTCCGCTAGTTTTTCCAACTGCTCCATCAAGTCTGTCATTTCTTTTTCTAGCTCAAGTTGCTTATACAGCTCCAGCAAACGATCTAAATTCTTCTCTAGCTGCTCATCATTCATTTGCATTTGCTCCACAATTTCAATCGCTTTATCTTTTTCCAGTTCTTCCAGCAACTGCTGAATTTGTTGCATTAGTTCTTGCATTTCATCGTTCAATGTTTGCTCGAACATTTTCTGCATTTGCTCCTCCTTTTGTTGTATTTCCTCTGGTGTTTGTTTGTATTCTTCTTGATTTTGCAGATTTTCTTCAAATGCCTGTTGGGCTTCTTTTATTTGTTTCTCTAACTCTTTTTGACGCTCCAACATTTTCTCCAGTGCCTTTCGGTCCTGCCAATCTATTTCTTTTTTTTGCAGTAGTTTCTCGCGCATTGCTTTCATCTCTTCTTGCAACTTTTTGCTTTCCTCCATCGCCTTTTGAAGGTCATTCTTAAGCTGATCGCTGTTTTTTTCTGCCATTGCCTCATATTGCTCCACCGTAGGCAAAGCAAAAATCATCATGTTTGTTCTTGAAGATTTACTTCCGTTCACGCCATCATTGTCAAATACCTCAAAATAGTAAGTTACTTGGTCGCCAGGCTTCAAATCCAATAGCGATATATCAAATTGATAATCATAGTCCTCTTGTTTGCCTACTGGTTTTTTTAGCTTTATTGTTTGTAGCTCAGTAGTTTTACCTTTTTCTGATTTAATTTGATAGTTAAAAGAAAGACTTAATAAACCATAATCATCTGAAGCATTTCCGACAAAATATAGTTGTTTTTGCGCAGAGCTATCCACAAATTGCTCCACTTCAATCGTTGGATACTTATCTTGGATAACGGCGATAGCGTAAGCGACTGAATCGGCGTTGGGCAAGAATTTATTAGAAAGGAAAACCTTATACAACTCTCCTTGCATTGCTTTTTTAGCGTAGCTAAAGCCTGTACTAGAGAGGCGTTTGGTGGCTATTTTTTCTTCACTGTCAGAAAAACGCATCTCGATAGCATCTGTGTTGCGTGTGGAAAAAGTCCAGCTTACTTTTGTGCCCTCTGGTACATTCAAATCGCCGATATTATTGACGATTTCATTTTTTATCCCAGTGTAAGTAGGATATTCCAACCTCACTTGAAAGTCAAGCATGTTAGGCTTTTTCAATACTTCCAGTGCATATTTTTCAGAATTAACATTGCCTGAATACAAACGGAATGACTTTTTATCTTGCACATTTTTGAATTGATAAGCAAAAGTTGTGGCATCTTTTTTCGTCATTCGATACTCATAATTATCCACATTAATAAAGACTTCATTAGGCAAAGCCGCTCCATCCACATTTACGATTAGCTCAAAATCTTCAAATTGTATTACCTCCAGCGATTCCTTATCCACTATGAAATAAAAAGGTGCTGGTCGTTGATAAGTTCCTTGATTATTGATAAGCCTATTGGTACTATCCTTGATGAGGCTTGGTGCAGCAAATAGAATAGCCACTAAAAGTAGCATAGGAGGTACGACGTAACGCAAATACTTGCGATTCTGATTAAGGTCAATTGCGTTTTTAAAAGGGACTAATTTAATTTCTTCTGATTTCTGGTCAATACTTGCCAATAGTAGTTCTTGTTGTCCTAATTGATTTGCTTGTTCTCTTAACTGTAAGATATTGAGCAGTTTATCTTTAACATCTGTAAAATGTTGACCAATGATGCTTGCTGCTTGGTTATGAGAAATAACTGAGCCTAACCGAAAGTACTTCGACAGGGGAATGCCTATCCAAGCAATTGATGAAAAAGCACTTGCAGCAAGAAATGAATAATATAACACTTTTCTGACTAAGCTACTCGTGCTTGCATCACTATTAAGATAGAAATAACGCTCCACTAAATTGAATCCTAAGAATAAAACCAATAGCAGTGCCGTAGTATATAAAGCACCTCTAACCAATTGATTTACATAGTATTTTCTAATAAATTGATCGAGCTTTTCAATTAAAACTTGATAATTCCCTTTATCCATAACAGTAAGCAATTTGTTGAATTAACGACAGGATAACAAATATAATATTAATAAAGTTAAATTTATTACCGATTGATAAATTTAACTTTGTTAAACCTATTTACTACTATAAATGGATAACACAAAATTGAACTTGTAGTTCGTTGCTATATTTTTTATCTTTGCTTTGGGTGGAATATTCTAGTTAAAATATTGTTTATGAGCGCTTTAAAGGATAAATATATTAATCCATTAACTGATTTTGGGTTTAAAAAGTTATTTGGGACAGAACCAAATAAAATTCTGTTAATAGATTTTTTAAACCAGATACTCCCAGCTAGGCACAAGATTAAAGATTTGACTTATGCTAAAAATGAGCAATTAGGTTTAAATGAACTAGATAGAAAAGCCATATTTGATTTATATTGCGTAGGGGAATCTGGAGAAAGATTTATTGTAGAAATACAGAAAGCGAAACAGAATTTCTTTAAAGACCGAAGCATTTACTATGCTTCTTTCCCGATTCAAGAGCAAGCCAAGAAAGGAGATTGGGATTTCAAGTTAGACCCGGTTTACACGGTGGGTATTTTAGATTTCATATTTGACGACCATAAATTACAAAAAGATTTACTACATTTCGTTGAATTGAAAAATCAAAGATGCGAGGTTTTCTACGATAAGTTGAAGTTTATATACATTGAATTACCTAAGTTTGAAAAGCAAGAGGACGAATTAGAAACACAGTTTGATAAGTGGTTATTTGTTTTCAAACACCTCGCTAACTTACAAAACCGTCCACAAAGACTTCAAGATAAAATATTCCAAAGGTTATTTGAAGCGGCTGAAATTGCAAAATTCACCTCAGAGGAAAGAGTGGCTTACGAAGAAAGTTTGAAATACTACCGCGACCTAAAGAATGTGGTGGATAGTTCAAAGAAAGAAGGGATAAAAGAAGGGATAAAGGAGGGCATTAAAGAGGTAGCAAGAGAAATGAAAGCAAACGGAGAAACTATTGAAAAAATTATGAAATATACTAATCTAAGTAGCGAAGAAATTGAAGCATTATAAAAATGAGACAACTAACTTAACTATGTTTAATTCTTTTTTTAGCTAATACAAGAAATTTATTATCGTTTTTTGTTTTGTTTTTGGCAAAAAATATTGTAAATTCATGCTAAAAATAAAAACCAATAAAATGAAAGACTTGAAGTATCTATCTGCTTATCTTTTACCTTTAATAACTATTTTTGGTTTGTTTCAAGGTGGTTTATCTGCCTATGCAGCAGTGCTATTCATATTTCTTGTTATTCCTATTGTAGAGTTGTTAACACCTTATTCTACTACAAATTATAATGAAGAGGAACGCGTAGCAAAATTAGCGAATCGCTTTTTTGATTGGTTACTCTACCTTAACGTTCCTATTGTATATGGAACGATTGGTATTTTTATTTATGTCTTGAACACACAAGTGCTGAATACCGCTGAATGGATAGGTCATATTCTGAGTGTTGGTTTAGTGCTTGGTAGTTGTGGTATCAATGTAGGGCATGAATTAGGACATCGCCAACAAAAATCAGAACAGTTGTTGGCTAAACTTTTACTCCTCCCTTCTCACTATACGCATTTTTTTATTGAACACAACCGAGGACACCACAAATATGTGGCTACTCAGGAAGACCCCGCCAGTGCTAGAAAAAATGAAATGCTGTACACTTTCTGGATACGCTCTACAATTACAGGCTACACAAATGCTTGGAAGTTAGAACGTAAGCGTTTGGAGGGTTTGGGCATTTCCTTTTGGAGCATTCAAAATGAAATGATTATTTTCACTTTAGCACAAATTACTTATGCGCTAGTTATTTTGCTTTTCACCAATTCATCAGGTTGGATGGCAGTAATGGTAGCAGGTGTTTTTGGTTTTCTGTTGCTAGAGACCATTAACTACATTGAGCATTATGGCTTGAGAAGAAAACAATTACCCAGTGGCAGGTATGAGCGCGTGCTACCTATCCATTCTTGGAATTCCAACTATTTCATGGGGCGAATTATGCTTTACGAGCTTACGCGCCATTCTGACCATCATTACTTAGCTTCAAAAAAATATCAAGTGCTAGACCACCATGAAGCATCGCCAGAATTGCCTGTTGGCTACCCTGCTGCCATGTTGATGGCTTTATTTCCGCCACTTTGGTTTGCAGTAATGAATAAAAGAATCCCTACATCTTCTGGTTTTGCGCCTATAAACGCTAGCTTTGTTAGTTGAAGTTGTTTCTAAGGTTACCGCAAAGTACCTAAGCATTTGCATGATTTGTCGTTTGAGCAACAAATCATGCAAAGTTGGATTTTAACTAGGCTGGTCTGAAGCAGCATTAGCTACTTCTGCTGTAATATCTTCGTTATCCTCATTTGATAAATTTTGTTGCTCTTGCCTGACTTTTTCATCAGAAGGACGTGTTCCAATTAATTTTTCCACATCCGATTTGAGTAACACCTCTTTATCTAATAGCTGTCTAGCCAGTATTTCTAATTCGTTGCGTTTTTCTTTCAATAATTTTTTAGCACGTTCGTACTGCTCATCTAATAGCTTTCTTACCTCGTCGTCAATCAACTTTGCTGTTTCATCAGAATATGGCTTAGTGAAGTTATCTTGCTGCATGCCATAAAAAGAAACCTGACCAACTTTAGGATTCATACCAAAAACAGAAATCATGCTATACGCCATTTTTGTTACCTGATCTAAGTCATTTTGAGCACCCGTGGATACCTTGCCAAAGATAATATCTTCGGCGGCTCTTCCTCCGAAAGTCATACAAATACGGTCTAGCAACTGCTCTGTTCTAGTGATATATTCTTCTTTAGGCAAATATTGTGCATACCCCAACGTGCCGATGCCTCTTGGCACAATCGTAACCTTTACCAACGGCGAGGCGTGCTCCAAGAACCAACCACATACCGCATGTCCTGCCTCATGATAGGCTATAATTTCTTTTTCACTTGGCGAAATGAGCTTATTCTTTTTTTCTAAGCCACCAATCACGCGGTCTAGAGCATGATTGAAATCGTCCATGTCAACTGACTTTTTGTTGCGACGAGCAGCCACTAAAGCAGCTTCATTGCAAACATTAGAAATATCAGCCCCTGCAAAACCCGGTGTCATTTCCGCTAAAATGAGCGCTCTTACATCTTCTGCAATTTTAATATTCTTCAAATGGACTTTGAAAATGGCTTCTCTGCCCTTTAAATCAGGTGGATCAATACCAATTTGACGGTCAAAACGTCCAGGACGCATTAGCGCTGAATCTAGCACATCCGGTCGGTTCGTTGCCGCCATCAAAATAACACCTTTGTCCGTGCTGAATCCATCCATTTCGACCAGCAATTGGTTCAGTGTATTTTCTCGCTCATCGTTCCCCCCTGTTACGTTGTTTCTTCCACGAGCACGCCCAATAGCGTCAATTTCATCAATAAACACAATACAAGGTGCTTTCTCACGAGCTTGCTTGAATAAATCGCGTACACGAGATGCTCCTACACCGACAAACATTTCAACAAAATCAGAGCCAGATATGGAGAAGAAGGGCACACCCGCCTCACCTGCTACTGCCTTAGCTAGTAATGTTTTTCCTGTACCCGGAGGGCCTACCAATAAAACACCTTTCGGTATTTTACCACCAAGTGCGGTATATTTTTTAGGGTTTTTTAAGAAATCTACAACTTCCATTACCTCTTCTTTGGCCTCATCTAAACCAGCTACATCAGCAAAAGTGATGTTAACTTTAGAGTTTTGGTCAAAAAGGGTTGCTCTGGATTTGCCAATATTGAATATTTGTGCACCAGGTCCACCTGCACCACCACCAATGCGACGTAAAATAAATATCCAAACGCCTACAATGAGTAACAATGGGAACAACCAGTTTAAAATACCTGTCCAGTCTCGTTCGAGCGCGTAGTCCAAATCAAAAGATTTATCTACGGGTAATTCTTTTTTTAATTCCGTTACATTTCTATCCAATATTTCCGCTGATGGAAAGATAAGCACATAGTGTGGACGGCTACCAAAGCTACTCTTTGGTAATGCTTCGTGGTCGCCAGAGTTAATTTTAGTATCTTTTATGTAAACTCGTGCTAATTGACCATTTACGACTAATACTTTCTCTACATCACCTCGCTTAGCCATTTGCTCAAATCTATCAAATGGAATTTTAGTATCCGCTGTACCAGAAACCATCCAAATATTGAGCATAATAAGTAGTGCTGCAATTAAAATGTAAATCCAGTAAGACCCCAAGCGATTTGGAGTGTTGTTTGAATTTTTATCTTTGTTATTTTCTTCCATTGAATCCTTTACATTTTAGAGTAAAACACAATTACCACACAAAAGGTCATTTCTTTAAATTCATTTAATAATGAAGCCTTACAAGTTTACTTCCAATTCATAAATGCTATACGATAACAACTGTTTGCATAAATCGTTGGATATATTAGATGAAGTTTTCATTATGCTCGATGAATTTTCTTTTAAAGCCCAAAGAAATTACACGACCTAGACAAATAGTAGTGCTTATATATTTTCGTAAGAGGTAAATATAGCGTCGCTCCACAAATCTTCTAGCTCATAGAACTTTCTAGTTTCGTGGTAAAAAATATGTACCACGGTGTAAAAATAATCTAAGCAAATCCATTGTGCATTTTGCATTCCTTCTTTATTAGAAGCATTAATGCCTACTTCATACTTTAGCCGCTTCTGAATGTTTTCTGCAATGGAACGAACTTGCACAGAAGAATCCCCCTCGCAAACGATGAAGTAATCCACAGGTGCATCATGAATCTTTCTTAAATCCAACTTGACAATATTTTTACCTTTAATGTCTTGGATGCAATCAACAATAAATTCGTTGAGCTCCTGCGTGGAAAGTTGTTGACGATATGGTTGTACTTTGATTCCTAAATTCAAAAGATACGATATTAGTTGAATAATAGATTTGTTCTTAACTAGATTGTAGGCACTCAACATTTCTACCCTTACTACCTACTACAAATATAAAGAATATAATTGAATCTAAACTAATCCTTATTATAAACAATCCAAACAATCATATGGTTGTTTGGCGATAGAGTTAAACTGAAAGAAAAATTATTCACATTTGTGGCAAAAATTATATCTAAGTTTTGAAAGTACCACATACCTTATTCATCGGAAAGACATTACAGTATTTCGATGCCCTTCCTTCTACAAATGAATACCTGGTAGAGAAAATTAAAACCACCACACTGGAGGAAGGAACAGTGGTGTTTACTGCCAACCAATTCGCAGGAAAAGGGCAAGCGAGCAATCGTTGGGAAAGTACGCCCAACCAAAATATAGCCATGAGCATATTACTAAAGCCTTCTTTTTTGGCTATTCATGCCCAATTTTACCTCAATATAGTTGCTGCTCTAGCAGTAAAAAATACCATTGAACCCCTAGTAAAAAATATTCCAGTGCAAATAAAATGGCCTAACGACATTTTGTTGAATAGCAAAAAAACTTGCGGTATTCTCATCCAGAATACGCTCAATGGCGGCCATATTGCCAATAGCGTGGTAGGTATCGGTGTGAATATCAATCAAACAATATTTAATCCCAGTCTGCCTAATGCCACCTCTTTAGCCTTAGAAAGTGAACAAACATTTGATATTGAGCTAATTGCAACTGCTATTTGCCAACAATTGGAGCATTATTATTTACTGCTCAAAATAGGGCAGCAAAGTTATTTAAAAACTACTTACTTTGCGTCGCTTTATCGCTTTGAAACATGGGCTTGGTACAAAAAAAACTTAGCCGATAGTGAACCATTTTTAGGCAAAATAGTGGACATCACGACTACTGGTGCATTAGTATTAGCACTTGAAAATGGACAAGCTATTTTTGACTTAAAGCAAATTCAATTCTTGTAAATTTGAGCAATGTTATGGAAGTACATATCATTACGGTGGGCGACGAAATTTTAATAGGCCAAATTGTTGATACCAATTCCGCTTGGATGGGGCAAGAGCTGAATAAATATGGTATCCGAATTAGTGGCATCACCTCTGTGGGCGATGAATTGGAAGACATCATTGCAGCGTTGCACTTTGCATTCCAAAAAGCTAGTGCGGTATTAATGACGGGTGGGCTTGGTCCGACCAAAGATGATGTTACTAAAAAAGCGATTGCTGCTTTTTACCATGTTGGTTTTAGCTTTTCGCAGGAAACATATGATCGCATTTTACAAATGTTTCAGAGATGGGGTCGTCCAAGTACAGAAGCACATCGTTTGCAGTGCTTTCTGCCTGAAAATGCAACTTTACTAGTCAATAAAATGGGAACCGCCCCGGGAATGTGGTTCGATGAGCAGGAAAAAGTATTGGTGTCTGTACCGGGCGTGCCTTATGAAATGAAATATTTAATGGAACATGAAGTAATTCCTAAGTTAATACAGCGTTTTCCAACACAGTCCATTTTACATAGGACGATTCACACGATTGGTGAAGGCGAATCTAGGATTGCAGAGCGCATTAGTGATTTTGAGGACAACTTACCGCCACACCTCAAATTAGCTTATTTACCTAATCTGGGGCGCGTTCGCCTACGTTTGACAGGAAAAGGCAATAATATTGAACTATTAGATCAAGAACTAGACGAAAAAGTTCAAGCATTACTACCGCTCATACAAGATTTAGTTTTTGGTTTCGGTGATACCAATATCGAAACAGAAATTGGTAATTTACTGAAAAACAAAGGTTTAACTTTAGCCACAGCAGAGAGTTGCACTGGTGGTTACATTGCTCATTTAATTACCTCTATTTCGGGTTCTTCTGCCTATTTCATGGGAAGTGTGGTCGCCTACGCTAACGAAGTTAAAATGCAACAACTTGGTGTTCAAGCGACTACATTAGCGCAACATGGTGCCGTAAGTGAAGCCACTGTTATCGAAATGGTACAAGGCTTACTCAAACGTCTTCCTGCTGATGTGGGCATTGCGGTATCAGGCATCGCTGGTCCTACGGGCGGCACACCTGAAAAACCGGTGGGAACAATTTGGATGGCAGTAGCTTTTAAAAACGGGGAGTACCGCACCCAAAAATTACAATTGAGTAAAGACCGTTTAAGAAATATAGAATACACTGCTATTCAAGCCTTTAACTTAATTCGCCAATTCGTTGTACCGTTTTAAAACGAGTTTATTCGACACTCAACACTAAACCCTTCAAGTAGCTACTTTCGGGATGAAACAAATTAACTGGATGGTCAGGAGCTTGCGAAACGTAGTGCATAATGCGTACTTTTCGACCAACTTCTAGAGCCGCCGCCGTAACCGTATCTTCAAACAACTGCCTATCCACTACCTGAGAGCAGGAAAAAGTAAACAAGATGCCATTAGGGGCTAATTTTTCCATTGCCATTATATTTAAGCGTTTATACCCTTGAACAGCGTTGTGTTTTTTCTTCAAACTCTTAGCAAAAGCAGGTGGGTCTATCACTATTACCTCATATTGTTCAGCACTTTTCAAGAATTTCAATACATCTTCTGTATAAGCACGATGACGCTGTGCATCATTATTGAGTGCTACATTGCGATTTGTCCATTCCATAGCACGCTCTGAAATGTCCACTGAATCTACCTGTTTTGCGCCACTTTGTAGGGCATACACTGAAAATCCTCCGGAATAGCAAAAGGCATTGAGCACTTTTTTATCTTTCACATAATTGCCTAGCAATTTTCGATTTTCTCTTTGGTCGAGGAAAAAACCTGTTTTTTGTCCTGTTTCCCAATCTACAAAAAATGGATAACCATACTCTTGCACTACTTTAGGTTGAGATTTACCCCAAATATATCCATTGGTATCATGCGGATAATCAGTAGGTAAAGTTTCGCTACTTTTGTTGTAAATTGCCTTTAATGCGTCGCCTAATACGGCAACCAAAGCTGCTGAAATGTCCTCTAAATCGCGGCACATCCCGATGGAATGGCACTGTACAACGGCAGTGTCTTTGTAAATATCAATAATCAAGCCAGGCAGCCCATCTCCTTCGGCGTGAATAAGGCGATAGCAATTAGTAGCATCATTGGCGACTAGCCCTATATTTTGCCGATAAGCTGAAGCACTTGCCATTTTTTCCCGCCAAAAGTTAGCTTTATCCTGAATAGGTTCAAAACTCAAAATACGCACCGCAATACTAGCATCTTGAAAATGCCCTGCCCCAAGCCAGTGCCCTTCACTACTGAATACTTCCACCCAATCACCATTCTCTGGTCGAACGGGCATCTGATGGATTGCCCCTGAAAAAATCCAAGGATGAAACCGCTTTACTGCTGCCTCTTTTTTGTGTTTTAGTATGATTTTTTTCATATTTTTTTGTTTGGGCGTTGGAGGTCAAATATTAAGCCAAGATGTTGATTGAGTGTTAGATAGAATATATGTTATGGCATAAAAATTAATGCTCATTTGAGCTTAATCCCTTTTGACAACAAAATTTTGTACTTCGTCTATATTTAGTAACAGTTTGATAGTTAATGCCCGTCGCTAAATTCTATTTGCACTAAAACACAATTATATATAACTTTCCAGACTTGCGCTTACTTTTTTTTGAGTTGTAGCCCAACAAAAATATGGGGTATCAGATACGCTACATACCTAGTACCCAACACCTAAATCTTTACTCATAGGCGATGCGTAGCACATCATCGAAATAATCGGCAAAATGCACGCTGATTCCTTCTTTTATGTAATCAGGAAGCGATTCAAAATCTCTTTTATTGTCAATCGGTAGAATAAGTTGGTTAATACCCACCCTTCTGGCGGCGATTGTTTTTTCGCGCA